>NZ_LZMK01000192.1:0-23574 GCF_001665865.1 Nocardia sp. 852002-20019_SCH5090214
CCGCCGCCCGGCGCGAGCGCCACCCGGCCGGCCCCGCCCGGAACCAGCGCGCCCTACGGCCCCGCCCAGCCGGCCGATATCGCGAGCTTCATCTCCGGCTACTACGGCATGCTGCCCGGTAACACCAGCGGCGCGTGGGCCGAGCTGGCACCGTCGTACCAGTCCCAGACCGGCGGCTACGCGCAGTACTCGAATTTCTGGTCGACGGTGTCGTCGGTGCGGGTCGGCGGGGTGACCCAGAGCGGTCCCGGGCGGGCGGTCGCGACGCTCACCTATACGCTGAAGAACGGGACCGTCACCTCCGAGAGCCGCTGGTTCACGGTGGATACGGCCACCGGCCGGATGCTCATCACCGCGTCGGGAACCTGATGCGGAATCGGAAGGAGAGCTCCGGGTGACTGTGGCCGCCGTGCTGTGGGATATGGACGGCACCCTGCTGGATTCGGAGAAGCTCTGGGATATCGGCGTGCGCGAACTCGCCGAGGAGCTCGGCGGCCGGATGACCGACGCCATCCGGCACGCGCTGATCGGTGCCGACGCCCGCAACGCGCTGCGGATCCTCTTCGACGGCCTGGGCCTGGAGCTCGACCCGGCGGCGATGCTGGCGGCGGGCCAGTGGCTGGAGCGCCGGGTCATCGAACTGATGGCCGGGCCCATCCCGTGGCGGCCCGGTGCCCAGGACGCACTGGCTACGCTGCGGACGGCGGGCCTGCCGGCCGCACTGGTGACCAACACCAAGCGGTCGATCACCGAGCTGTGCTTGGAAACGCTGGGCCGTCACATGTTCGACGTCTCGGTCTGCGGCGACGAGGTCGACAGCGGCAAACCCGCGCCCGATCCCTATCTGCGCGCCGCGCGATTGCTCGGTGTCGCCCCGGAAGAGTGTGTGGCCGTGGAGGATTCGCCGACCGGCTCGGCCGCCGCACTGGCCGCCGGATGCCGGGTGCTGGTGGTGCCGTGTGAGATCGCGGTCCCGGCGCGGCCCGGACTCGAATTCCGCGAATCCCTGGTAGGCCTCACCGTCGACGAGCTTGCCCTGGTTCACGCCGGCGTCCGCTGACCCGCACCACCGAGTTCGCCGGTGCGGGCACGGCGCGGAGTCGGCGTGGCCTCGGTAGGTGGTCGGCGCCGACGCGCCGCTCGGGTGGCACCAGTGGTGCGATTTCGGCGCGCGACGCGACGGCCAGCTTCCGCAGGACGGCGGCTATCTGGGCGTCCACCGTGCGCGCCGAACTACCCCGCCGGTCCGCAATGGCGCTGTTGGTCCACCCGGCCGCCGCGAGCGCGGCGACCTCCTGCTCGGCCCGAGTCAGCAGATCCCATTCCGGTGCGTGCGGTGTGACCGCGAACTCGTCCGGCACGGCGATGTCACAGGCGAGCCGGCTGATCTGCCGCAGTGTCGTGCATACCTCGGTTCCCTCGCGATAGGCCGCGTCGAAGGTGTGCGCACCCACGAGCCGCCGGATTCCGTCCGCCGCGTGGTCGGTCTCCGCCACGAAGGGCCGCAGCTGCGCGATGTCGACGCCGAGCCGGCGGCGCAGCGCCGCGGCGGCGCCGAGCAGCCGCGCGATCTCCACGGCCGTCGTGTGCGGTGCGGCCGCCGGCGGCGCGGCGAGAGTCAGCCGCGCCAGTGCCCACGCCCGCGCGTGGACGGACCACACCACACCCCAGGTGTCGCGTGTCGCGACCTGGCGCGCCAGGGTGGCGGGCCCGGCCGCGGCGGCCCGCCGCGCGTCGCCGTGCAGGGTGTCGGCGATGATTCGCGCGATCTCGGCCCACGACTTCGCCCAGTCCGCGCCCGAATCCGACACCGCCTCGAGGTGGCGGGCGGTCACGGCGAGGGCCTGCTCGGAGGTGCCGAGGAAGGCGGCGGCGAGTGCCTCGAACAGCGCGCTGATCGCCACATGCCCGTAATCCGCTGCGGCGGTGAATTTTTCGCGGGCGCGCGCCAGCAGCACCAGCGCGCGCACATCCTGGTCGACGAGCATCAGCCGGCAGCCGAGGGTGAAGGCCACCGGCGCCGGGAGCGCAATGTCGGCGGTGGGATCGGCGGCCACTCGGGCCCGTGCCGCAGGGTCGGGCACCGCGGCCGTCACACAGCGATCGAGTAACGCCTCGGCCTCGTCGGGCAGGCCCTGGCACAGGCAGATCCAGGCGATCGTCGCCATCGCCCGGATCCGCAGCGGCTCGGGCGCCGAGGTGGCGGCGGCCAGCGTCTTCTCGGCGCGGCGCCGTGATTCGCGCAACGAACCCCGGAAGAAGGGGACGTGCAACGCGATCATTCCCAACGCGATCTCCAGCCCGGCCACCGCGTCGTCGGGCGAGTCCAGGCTGCGATCGATGGCGACCAGCAGGTTGTCCCACGACGCCCGCGCCCACTGTGGCAATCGGCCGTCGCCGTCGTCGGTGCTCGTGATGCGGTCGCGGTAGTAGCGGCGGTGCCGGTCCGCGAGCCGCCGCGGCTCGCGCGGATCCCGTTCGGCCAGGCGCTCCCGGGCGAACAGCCGCAGACTCTCCAGCAGCGAATAGCGCACCTCGCGGGCGCTCACATGCACAGTGACCAGCGATTGGTCGGCCAGCCGTTCCAGCAGCTCCTCGATGTCGGCGGCGGCCGGCTCCGCCGCGGCGTCGGGTCCGGCGCACACGGCCACGATCGCGTCGAGGTCGGCTCCCACCTCGAGACTCGGATCGTCCTCGGCGTCGGCCGGATTGACGTCGTATCCGGGCGCGAAAACCGACATCCGCTCGAACAGCAGCCGTTCCCGCGCATCGCACAGTTCGAACGACCACGCGATCACGTCGGTGATACCGCGATGCCGGGCATCCGCGCCGATCACAGTGGCGGGCGGCCAGTGCAGACGGGTGTCGCCGGCGCGGCCGTCGAGATCGCGCAGAATCATGGCCGGTGGCCGCCGCCGCAACCGCGCCGCGGCGAGGCGGATGTGCAGCGGGTAGTGGTGCAGATGCCGGCAGATGGATGCCACCGTCTCGGCGGTGTCCGGGCTCAGCACGGTACCGGTCAGCGCCGCGCGCCGGTGGAACAACTCCTCGGCTTGGCGCTGGGTCAACGGTGGAAGCGGTAGGAGCTGTTCGTCGATCCAGCCGATGGGGCGGCGGCTGGTGGCCAGGACCCTCAGGCCCGGCACCGTCTCGATCAGTTCGGCGATCACCTGACCGGCGCCCTCGGTGACGTGCTCGCAATTGTCCATGACCAGCACCGGGGGCGTGGCGCCGGCATCGAGGGTTTCGATCAGCGCCGGCCACGGTGCCCGCCCGGAGAAGTCGTGGTCGGCGACCGCGCGGACCACCTCGTCGGCGACTCCGGCCGCGTCGGTGCCCGCCGCCAGCCGGGCCAGGCGCACCCAGTGCACGCGCCCCTCGCCGGTCCGCGGCAACCGGTGCACGGCCTCGGTGACCAGGCGCGTCTTGCCCAGACCACCCGCGCCGATCACCGTGATCAGCCGCGCGGGCCCGGAGAGCAGGGTCGCCAGCCGTTCCAGTTCCGGTTCGCGGCCGATGAATTCGTCGGAGGTGGTCGGCACGGTGCCCACCCGCAGTGGCGCCATCTCGCGACCCTACCGTCCGCGCGCGGCGGCCGGACCGGCAGCGGCGCGCCGCGCGACGTTGTGGTGGCGAATATCGCTGGCGCACATGGTTACTCGAGGGTTTGTGAGGTTTCCCAATGATATCCGGGAATCTGCTGTGTAATGGCGCCCGGCAGGTCACAATGATCTTCATGGCGGCGACAGGGGGTTGTGGCAACGTGGGTGCACCGAGCCGGGACGGCGAAACAGCTGGGGCAGAAGGTAGTTCGGAACGGGTCGACGCGGCGGCGGCCCGTCCGGCCCTCGCTGCCGTCGTCGATACCGAGCGCTATCCGCTCGACGCACCCGGCAGCGCCCGGTGGGACGAGGTGGTGCGCCGAGCGCGCGACGACCTCGCCGCCGACGGCTGCACCGTCCTGCCCGGATTCGTGCGCCCCGATCTGCTGGCCACGCTGCGCGACGAGGGCGCCGAGCTCGCTCCGCACGCCTATTACACGGTCGAGAAGGTCAACGCGTACAACATTCCGCTCGACAGCGACCTGCCTCCCGACCATCCGGCCACGATCGTGCTCGAGCGTGGAAACGCCTTCGTCGCGCGGGATCTCATTCCGTCCACCGCGGTGATCCAGGTGCTCTACACGAGCGCGGCGTTCCAGCGATTGGTCTCCGAATGCTTCGGGTTGCCACAGCTGCATGAATACACCGATCCGCTGGCGGGATTGTGTCTCAACGTGGTTGCGCCCGGCATGTCGCATCCGTGGCATTTCGACACCAACGAATTCACGGTCTCGATGCTGACGCAGGAACCGGACGCGGGCGGTGTCTTCGAATACTGCCCGCGCATCCGGACGCCGGAAGCGGAGAATCTGGCCGATGTGCGGGCCGTGCTCACCGGAGCGGGCGACTCCTTCATCCGGCGGCTCACGCTGCGCCCCGGCGATCTGCAACTGTTCCAAGGCCGTTTCTCCCTGCACCGGGTCTCGCCGGTGGAGGGCACCACCCAGCGCCACAGCGCGATCTTCGCCTACAGCGACCGCCCGGGCATCGTGGGGGCGGTCGAACGCACCCGGCAGCTGTTCGGGCGGGTTCTTCCGGACCATCTGGCCGCGGCGGGCAATGCCGTACGCGGTGACCGACTTCTCGACTGATCACCCGTTCGACTCAGGAGGATCGCCCGTGACGGTTTCGATGCACAGCACCGGAAAAGCTTCGTTCGACGACATCTACGACCGCCCCGATCCGAGCGCCTACTGCCGCCGGATGGCCGAATTGGACTACTGCATACCGGAATTGGCCAAACCTGCCTTCCTGGAACTGTTCGCCGACTACGAGGCGCGCACCGGCACCGTGCCGACCGTCCTGGACCTGGGGTGCTCCTACGGGGTGAACGCGGCGCTGCTGCGCTTCGGGACCACCGTGGCCGATCTGGCCGAGCACTACGGTGACGCCGATACCGCCACCTGTATCGCCCGCGACCGCGCCCGCCTGGTCGCCGACGACCGGCTGCCCCAGATCCGCTTCATCGGTATGGACGCCTCCGCGCCGGCGTTGGACTACGCGGCGGCCACCGGACTGCTGCACGAGACCGTCCACGCCGATCTGGAGGCGGGCGATCCCACCGAGGCACAGCGCAAGATCATCGGCTCGGCCGATCTGGTGATCTCCACGGGCTGCGTCGGTTACGTCACCGGCCGCACCCTCACACGGGTGGCTCGCGCGCACGGCACCCGGCTACCGTGGATGGCACACTTCGTGCTGCGGATGTATGCCTTCGAACCGATCGCGCGCGAACTCGCCGCCCTGGGGTACCGGACCGAGCGCCGTCCCGGCACCTTCCGGCAGCGCCGTTTCGCCTCCGCCGCCGAACAGCAACAGGTACTGAATACGCTGACCGCCAACGGAATAGATCCGACCGGCTACGAATCCGACGGCTGGCTGCACGCCGAACTCTACATATCCACACCGACCCCCGAGGACCGCCCGTGACCGACCGTACCTTCGCCTTCGACGATCAGCTGCCGCGCGTGCCGCTGCCCACGCTCGACGACAGCTGCGCGCGTTTCCTGCAGTGGTCGCGGCCGCTGCTGTCGGAGGACGAATACGCCGATACCGAGCGCGCCGTGGCCGATCTGCTGCGCGCCGACGGTCCGGCCCGGATCCTGCACGCCGATCTGGAGCGGTTCGACCGCACCCCCGGTGTCGGCAGCTGGCTCGACGAGTTCTGGCCCTCGCGCTATCTGGGCCGTCGCGACCGGATCGCGGTCAACGCCAACTTCTTCTTCCTGTTCCGCAACGACACGCCACTGGCGCAGTCCACCTCGGACCAGCAGGCCGATCGCGCCGCCGCGCTGATCACCGCCGCGGTGAACTACAAACTGCTGCTCGATCGGGAGGAGATCCCGCCGGTCGTGCAACGCGGAGCGCACTTTTCGATGGCGCAGAACAAATTCCTGTTCTCCGAGACCAGGATTCCCGGCGATCCGCAGGACAGCGTGCGCGTGCCCTACAGCGATGAATGGCCGGGCCCGTCGCAGGCGCGCCACATCGTGGTCTTCCACCACGGCGCCATGTTCCGGATGGAGGTCATCGGCGCCGGCGGGGCGCCGCATGCCCCGGAGGACCTCGCCGACGGTCTGCGGGCCGTGCTCAAGGCGGCGCCCGATCAGCTGCCCGTCGACTCCTCGGCCGGACATCTCACCACCATGGCGCGGGCCGAATGGGCCGGCGTGCGGGGCCGTCTGCTGGAAGATCCGGTGAACGCGGCGGCGCTGGAGGCGATCGAAACCGCACTGTTCTGCGTCTGCCTCGACGATGTGACCCCGGCCGATCAACTCGTGGCCAGTGATCAGCTGCTGCACGGCGACAGCGGTAACCGGTGGTTCGACAAGGCGGTCTCGCTGATCGTCTTCGCCGACGGCAGCGCCGGTATCAACGTCGAACACTGCGGACTCGACGGCACCACCATCCTGTCGTTCGTCGACCGGCTGCTCGAGGCTCCGGCCGCCGAGCATGCCGCGCAGTCGGGGGCGCAGCCCCAGGGGCTGCCCTCGGTGGAGCCGATCGAATTCCGGCTCAACGATCGGTTGCGCGGTGAGATCTCCTCGGCCGCAGCCGCATTCGCGCAGTTCGTCGCAGATAACGCGACGACCACGGTGTCGTTCGACCATTTCGGCACGGCCCGCGCCAAGGAGCTCGGCATCTCGCCGGACGCCTTCGCGCAGCTGAGCTATCAGCTCGCCCATCAGCGCAGCAAGGGAATGATCGGGGCCACCTACGAATCGATCGCGACCCGGCAGTATCGCAACGGCCGCACCGAGGCCATGCGCGTGGTGACCCCGCAGATCCTGGAATTCGTTGCCGCCATGGACGATTCGTCGGCCGATGCGGCGACGAAGCTGGCCGCCGCCCGCGCGGCCGCGACCGCCCATGTGGAGCGCGCCAAGCAATGCCAGCGCGGCGAGGCGCCGGAACAGCATCTCTGGGAGCTGCAGTGGGTGCAGCGCCGGCGAGGCGCCGAACTGGGCGCTACGGAGCCGATGCCCTTCTTCGACAGCCCGGGCTGGATCATCACCCGCGACGACTATCTGAGTACGAGCTCGGCGCCTTCGGCGAATATCGAATACTTCGGTTTCGGCTGCACCAGCCAGAAGTGCATCGGCATCGCCTACGTCCTACTGCCGGATCGCTGGAACATCTACCTCGCGACGCCGAAATCGGTTGCGGAGCAGATGTATCGGTTCGCCGACGAACTGCGGACCGCGGTGTCGGAACTGGAGGAATTGCTCGCCTCCGCCTGATCGGGGACTACACCCGAGCCGCCCGCCACCCGAACCGGGAGACAGGCGGCTCGGGTGCCGGTCGTATCGGGGGGATGGTCGCGGCAAATTGCTGTCGCGCGGGACTGTCTCGGTCACAACGGGTTTCGGTCCACAGGCGCCGTCACCGGAGCGCAGGCTCCGTGCCGGGTCGGTCTCGATCCGAGGTGGGCGTGCGCCCGGATTGCTAGCCTCGTTCCCGTGGTCGACTCGGTGATGCCGCGGTTCGCCTGGCGTCAGGTGACACCGGCGGATTTCGCGCTGCTCGGGCATTGGCTGGCCCAACCGCATGTGCGGCGATGGTGGCATCACGACTTCGACGCCGCATCCGTCGAACGCGATTTCGGGCCGGCCGCGCGCGGGGAGGTGGCCGCCGAAGATCTGCTCGTCAGTGCCGACGGCGAACCCGTCGGGCTGGTGCAGCGTATTCGCTGGGCGGACTGGCCCGAGTATGTGGAGCAGGTGCGGCCGATACTCGACGTGCCCGGCGAGGCCGTGTCACTGGACTACCTGATCGGCGAGCCGGGGCGGGTCGGCCGCGGCCTGGGTTCGGCGATGCTGCGCGCGGTCGTCGCGGCGAGCTGGGCCGACTATCCGCGCGCCGACTGCATCGTCATTCCCGTCGCCGCCGCGAACCGGGCATCCTGGCGGGCGCTGGAGAAGGCCGGTCTGCACCGGGTCGCGGAAGGGGAGCTGCCGCCGGACAACCCGATCGACGACGGATGGCATTACATCTATCGCGTCGACCGCCCGCTCGAGGCGCCGGCAGCACCGCCGCCGGGTGCCGGACGGTGATCGCGCGCACACCGGCGGCAACCGCGGCGCCCCCGCCGATAACCGATTGCGGGACATATGCGGTCGTCTGAAAGAATGGCGTCCCGTGAAGACTTTCGAAACCCTGTTCGCCGAGCTGCAGGATCGTGCGGCCAACCGTCCGGAAGGTTCCGCAACCGTGGCGGCATTGGACGCCGGGGTCCATG
The DNA here is from genome assembly GCF_001665865.1 of Nocardia sp. 852002-20019_SCH5090214. Classification (NCBI taxonomy): domain Bacteria; kingdom Bacillati; phylum Actinomycetota; class Actinomycetes; order Mycobacteriales; family Nocardiaceae; genus Nocardia; species Nocardia sp. 852002-20019_SCH5090214. The sequence continues at coordinate 8,341 of NZ_LZMK01000192.1, forward strand.
CGCAGGGCAAGAAGGTGATCGAAGAGGCCGGTGAGGTGTGGATCGCCGCCGAACACGAGACCGACGAACAGCTGGCCGAAGAGATCTCCCAGCTCCTGTACTGGGTGCAGGTGCTGATGGTGGGCCGCGGTCTGCGGCTCGAGGACGTGTACCGACATCTGTGACGGGTGAGACCCGGGCCGCCACGGCTACCGGGCGAAACGGTTCGACCGCTCCCTGACACCTTTGTCCGCCACCCGTCCCGAAAGGACATCCCATGCTTCGCGTCGCAGTCCCCAACAAAGGCGCACTTTCCGAATCGGCCGTGGAAATTCTCACCGAGGCCGGTTACCGCAAGCGCAGCGATTCGCGCGACTTGTCGGTGATCGACAACGCCAACCAGGTCGAATTCTTCTTCCTCCGCCCGAAGGACATCGCCATCTACGTCGGGTCGGGTCGCCTCGACCTCGGCATCACCGGCCGCGATCTGGCCCTGGATTCCGGCGCCCCGGTGCAGGAACGCCTCGGCCTGGGTTTCGGCCGCTCCACCTTCCGCTACGCAGCCCCCGCCGGACGGGAATGGAAGGTCGAAGACCTCTACGACAAGCGGATCGCCACCAGCTACCCGAATCTGGTGCTGCGGGATCTGCAGCGCCGGGGGATCGAGGCCGAGGTGATCCGCCTCGACGGCGCGGTGGAGATCTCCATCCAGCTCGGGGTCGCCGACGCCATCGCGGACGTGGTCGGCTCCGGGCGCACCCTGCGTCAGCACGATCTGGTCGCCTTCGGCGATTCGCTGTGTGATTCGGAGGCCGTGCTGATCGAGGCCGCCGGCTCCGATCACAGCGACAAGGCCCGCAACCAGCTCATCGCGCGGGTGCAGGGTGTGGTCTTCGCCCAGCAGTACCTGATGCTCGATTACGACTGCCCCAAGGATCTGCTCGACCGGGCCGCCGCGATCACGCCTGGTCTGGAGTCGCCGACCGTCTCGCCGCTGACCGATCCCGACTGGGTCGCCGTGCGCGCGCTGGTGCCGCGTAATCAGGGCAACGACGTGATGGATCAGCTCGCCGACCTCGGCGCCAAGGCGATTCTGGCTACCGATATTCGTTCCTGCCGCGCCTTCTGACCTCGCTCGACGGCGCCGCGGTCATGGATGCGGCACCGTCGCGGCAGCGTCGTCCGGCCAGCCCGGATACGGCGGCGGGGTACCGCCGTAGGCCGGGCACAGCGGGCGGTACTCGCAGAATTTGCAGCCCCACCCCGGCCGCGGCGGGAAATCTCCCTCGCGGCCGGCGGTGGTGATCGCCGCCCACAGCGCCGACACGATGCGCTCGAACCGGACGAGTTCGTCCGCGTCCGGCGCATAGGTCAGGATCTGCCCGTCGCGCAGATACAGCAGCCGCAGCTGGGCCGGGGCCACCCCCCGGGTGCGGTACATGATCAGCGCATAGAACTTCAGCTGGAACAGCGCCTTCTGCTCGGCATCCGGTGCGGGAACGCGCCCGGTCTTGTAGTCGACGACCCGCAACCGGCCGTCCGGCGCGATATCGATGCGGTCGACATATCCGCGCAGCGGCGAGCCGTCCGCCAGCCGGACCTCCACCAGCGATTCACAGGATTCCGGGTCGAATCCGGTGGGGTTCTCGAGGTGATAGTAGTCGCGTACCAGGCGGCTCACCTCGTCGAGAAGCGGTGGGAGACCGCCCTGTTCGAGCACCACCTCGATCTCGGGGCGATCTGCCAGCAAACGCTGCCAGGCCGGTTTCACCAACGCCGCGGCCCGCTCCGGAACGCGTTCACCACTGGGTAGCCCGTACAGCGATTCCAGCACCGCGTGCACCACCGTTCCGCGTACGGCGTCGCGTCCGGGTGTTTCCGGAATGCGGTCGATCGCGCGTAATCGGTATTTGAGCGGACATTGTTTGAAATCGATTGCCCGCGAGGGCGACAACGCCGGCCCGCGGGAAACGGCCGGTAATTCGGGCGGGGTCGCCGTCGGTGGTGCGGACATACCTGGCAGGCTATCGGCGGGTACCGACACATTCCGCGGCGCGATACCGCCGCCGGAAATGACGCGCAGGAGAACGGAGATTCATGACGGCCAGACGGACCGGCCCATTCACCACGGGGGACCGGGTGCAGCTGACCGATGCCAAGGGCAGACAACACACCGTCGTCCTGGAGCCGGGCAAGGAGTTCCACACCCACAAGGGGCCGATCCGCCACGACGAGCTGATCGGCGCCGACGAGGGCTCTGTGGTCCAATCCGCCAACGGCACACCGTATCTCGCGCTGCGGCCACTGCTGGTCGACTACGTGCTCTCGATGCCGCGCGGTGCGGCGGTGATCTATCCCAAGGACGCCGCTCAGATCGTGCACGAGGGTGATGTGTTCCCCGGTGCGCGGGTGCTCGAGGCCGGCGCCGGCTCGGGCGCGCTGACCTGTTCGCTGCTGCGCGCGGTCGGCCCGAACGGCAGTGTGCGCTCCTACGAGATCCGCGAGGACCATGCCGAGCACGCCGTCCGCAATGTCGAGCGATTCTTCGGCGAACGCCCGGACAACTGGACGCTGACCCTGGGCGACGTCGCCGACTACGACGGCGAGCAGGTCGACCGGGTGGTGCTGGACATGCTCAAACCGTGGGACGCGCTGCCCGCGGTATCGCGTGCGCTGATCCCCGGCGGGGTCCTGATCGTCTACGTCGCCACCGTCACGCAGCTGTCGGAAATCGTGGAGGCGCTGCGTCAGCAACAGTGCTGGACCGAGCCGCGGTCCTGGGAGTCGCTGGTGCGGCCGTGGCATGTGGTCGGCCTGGCGGTCCGTCCCGAGCATCGTATGCAGGGGCATACGGCCTTCCTGGTGAGCGCCCGGCGCCTCGCCGACGGTGTAGTGGCGCCCAAGCCGCAGCGGCGGCCCTCCAAGGGCTGAGCGAGCGGCTGAGGCCTTCCTCTCTCGGGCCGCGCGGCGCTCAGGGCTGGCAGGGCGCCATACCCATCGCCAGGATCTGACAGGCGGAGGCGTCGGACAGCTGCCAGCCGGCCGCCGAGTGCTGCCAGGTCATCGGCATCGGGCCGGCCGGGCCGTGCGGCGAGGTGATGGTGACCTGGCCGGTGGCCTGATCGCCCTCGGTCTCGACGTCGGCGACGGTGAAGGTGATGGTGCCGTAGTTGGCCAGGCCCTTGGTCATGGTGTCGATGTTGGCGGCTCGTTTATCCCCTCCGACCACCAGCTTCTCCTTCTCGGCGGTCGGCTTGGCCGGATCCACGAAGCCGTTGAGGGTGGTCTGCAGTTCCTCGGCGGTGGGGGCGGGCGCGGCGGCGGCGCTCGTGGCGGCGGCCGCGGCCGAGGTGGCCGTCGTGGTGCCCGTCGGCGTGGAGTCCTGGGAATTGTCGGACCCGCATGCTGTCATAGCGGTAACGGCGAGCGCGGTAAAGGCGGTAGCCGTGGCAAGGCGGAACCCGGCAAGATGCATCCAGGAGCGACGCACACCGGAAACACCGGCGGTCCGCGTGGCGTTGCTCCCGGTGCGGGTACTGCCACCGAAGGGAGTAGCGCTGTGGCGGGTAGGAAGGAGCATCGACTAGACCTTTCGGTTCGGTCCGGCGAAATCGCTCGCCGAATGCAGGTTAGGGCAGGCTAACATGGTTGCCCGGGCTGGTACCGCAGCTGAGATGTGATCACGACGAAACCATGTCGGAAAGCGAGAACGGTTCGCGCCCGGTAGCGTTGATAGACCGGGACTGGGAGGAGCAGCATCATGAGCCCCATCGAGAATTCGGATTCGGCGGCCTGGAGAGAACTCGAGGTGGTACGCGCCGAGGCGGCTGCACTCCGTAGGCAACTCGCCGACTCGCCGGATCGTTCAAGGGAATTGGAAGCTCGTATCGATTCGCTGACGATTCGCAACACCAAACTGATGGACACCCTCAAGGAGGCCCGTCAGCAGTTGGTGGCGCTGCGTGAGGAGGTCGACCGGCTGGGCCAGCCGCCCAGCGGCTACGGCGTGCTGATCGGTGTGTACGAGGACCAGACGGTCGACGTGTTTACTTCCGGACGCAAGATGCGCCTGACGTGCTCGCCGAACATCGACACCTCCGAATTGCACTACGGACAGACCGTGCGTCTGAACGAGGCGCTCACGGTGGTCGAGGCCGGCACCTTCGACCGGACCGGTGAGATCGGCACCCTGCGCGAGGTCCTCGACGACGGCCGCCGCGCCCTGGTCGTGGGCCACGCCGACGAGGAACGCGTGGTCTGGCTGTCGGGCCCGCTGTCGGCGCTGGTCGACGCGGACGACGTCGAAGATCCCAACGCGCCCGTGCGGCGGCTGCGGCCGGGTGACTCGCTGCTGGTCGACACCAAGGCCGGATTCGCGTTCGAGCGCATTCCCAAGGCCGAGGTCGAGGATCTGGTGCTCGAAGAGGTGCCCGATGTCGGTTACGAGGACATCGGTGGCCTGGGCCGCCAGATCGAGCAGATCCGCGACGCGGTGGAGCTGCCGTTCCTGCACAAGGATCTGTTCCGCGAATACGCGCTGCGCCCGCCCAAGGGTGTGCTGCTCTACGGTCCGCCAGGCTGCGGTAAGACGCTGATCGCCAAGGCGGTCGCCAACTCGCTGGCGAAGAAGATCGCCGAGGCGCGCGGTGAGGACGCCAAGGAGGCCAAGTCCTTCTTCCTCAACATCAAGGGTCCCGAGCTGCTGAACAAGTTCGTGGGCGAGACCGAGCGCCACATCCGGATCATCTTCCAGCGGGCTCGTGAGAAGGCCTCCGAAGGCACCCCGGTGATCGTGTTCTTCGACGAGATGGACTCGATCTTCCGCACTCGTGGTTCGGGTGTGTCCTCGGATGTGGAGACCACGGTCGTGCCGCAGCTGCTGTCGGAGATCGACGGCGTGGAGGGCCTGGAGAACGTCATCGTGATCGGCGCGTCCAACCGCGAGGACATGATCGACCCCGCGATCCTGCGGCCCGGCCGTCTGGACGTCAAGATCAAGATCGAGCGTCCGGATGCCGAAGCGGCACAGGACATCTTCTCCAAGTACCTCACCGAGGAACTGCCGCTGCACGCCGACGACATCGCCGAATTCGCCGGCGATCGCTCCAAGTGCGTCAAGGCGATGATCGAGCGGGTCGTGGACCGGATGTACGCCGAGAGCGAGGACAACCGCTTCCTCGAGGTCACCTACGCCAACGGTGACAAGGAGGTCCTGTACTTCAAGGACTTCAACTCCGGCGCCATGATCCAGAACATCGTGGACCGTTCCAAGAAGTACGCGATCAAATCGGTGCTCGAGACCGGCAATCCCGGTCTGCGCATCCAGCACCTGTTCGATTCGATAGTCGACGAGTTCTCCGAGAACGAGGACCTGCCCAACACCACCAATCCGGATGACTGGGCACGTATTTCGGGTAAGAAGGGCGAACGGATCGTCTACATCCGGACGCTGGTTACCGGTAAGAACGCTTCGGCGAGCCGGGCGATCGATACCGAATCCAATACGGGTCAGTACCTCTAGGAGTACCGCACACACACGAAGGCCGCGCTCGCGATGCGAGCGCGGCCTTCGCCGTATCCGGTGTCAGCGCCGGGCAGTGGCCACCGAGTCGAGCACAATATCGGTGGCCGGTGCGCCGTCGCCGGATCCGTCCTTCACGCCACCCGCGGCGATGTTCTGCAGCACGTCCATCCCGCCGGTGATCCGGCCGAAGGGGGTGTAGCTGGGCGGCAGTTTGCTGTCGGAGTAGACCAGGAAGAACTGGCTTCCGTTGGTGTTCGGGCCGGAGTTGGCCATGGCGACCGTTCCCGCCGGGTAGGTCGCCCCGGCCAGGTTCTCGTCGCCGAACCGGTAGCCGGGACCGCCGGTGCCGGTTCCGGTCGGGTCACCGCACTGCAGCACGAAGATGCCCTCGGTGGTCAGGCGGTGGCAGCGGGTGTGGTCGAAGTACTGCTCGCCGGCGAGGAAGGCGAACGAGTTGACCGTATGCGTGGCCCGCGCGGCGTCGAGGGCGACGGTGATGGTTCCGCAGTTGGTTTCCAGCGTCGCCGTGTATCCGGCGTTGGGGTCGATGGTCACCGCGGGTTCGGCCGGCCACTGCTTGCCGTTGGGCTGGGCGTCGCCGGGGGTCATGCAGCCGGGTGCCTGGGTGTGCAGTGGCAGCGGGGCAGCCACGGCAGGGGTGCCGCCGGCCAGCAGTGCGATCGCCGCACCCGCCGCCGCCAGGCCGCTGCGCACCGGCAATCTGCGCGATCTGCGGTCGCGTCGGGCGGAGTGGTCGAGATCGGACTGCGAGTGTGGGACATCGATATGCACCGGGGCGGGCCTCCGAGATTCGTCTCGTGATGGGTTCGGTCGCCCGGCATCATCGCATGCCCGACCGCCGGGTGCGGGTGAATGGGACATCCCGGTCCCGGCGCTGCTAACGTCGCGGCCATGCAGGTGGTGTTGCGGCATAATCCGTCGTCCACGGTGGCACGGTGTTTTCTCGCCGGCGGGGAGCCGTTGCGTGCGGAAACCGGTGCGATGGTGGCCCATTCGGCCGGGGTGAGCCTGGCCGCGAAGGCCGAGGGCGGATTTCTGGCGGGGCTGAAGCGTTCCGTGCTGGCCGGTGAGTCGTTCTTCGTGTCCACGTTCACCGCGCCGCCACAGGGCGGCTGGGTCGATGTGGCGCCGGCGCTGCCCGGGGACATGCTGGCGCTGCCGATCGCGCCCGATCGCCCGTACTTCATCAGCCGCGGCGGCTGGATCGCCAATTCCCATGGCGTGCAAGTGGAAGCGAAATGGGGCGGTTTCGCGAACATGTTCGGCGGTGAGGGCGGATTCGGCCTGCGTGCCCAGGGGCAGGGCGAGGTCGTGCTCGGCGTCTTCGGCGCGATCGACGTGATCGATCTGCAGCCGGGGGAGTCGGTGACCATCGACTGCGGCCATGTGGTGGCTTACGACCTGGCGTTGAAATTCGGTATCCGCCGGGCGGTTTCGGGTCGTTCGCTGCAGTCGATCACTTCCGGCGAAGGTCTGGTGTTCGACTTCACCGGTCCGGGCCGGGTGCTGCTGCAGACCCGCAACCCCGGCGCGTTCGCGGCCTGGGCCGGCGCGGTCACCTCGTCCGGCTAGGTCCGATTGCGCGGATGCAGCAGTTCGTCGATCAGGACCCGGGTGTCGGGGACGAACGGCCAGCCGGGATCGCTCAGGTGCTCCCACAGCTGCGTGTCGGTCCACCACCAGCCCGCGGCGATCTCCTCGGGCTGGACGGTGATCGGCCCGTCGGAGCGAATCTCGTAGGCGAACAGGTGGCACCGCATCGGGCGGCCCGCCCAGCTGCCGTCCCAGGACACCCGGGCCAGCGGCCGCGGTTCGTCCGGCGCGGCAACGATTCCCAATTCCTCGCCCAGCTCGCGCGCCGCCGCGGCGGCGGGATCCTCGCCGGGGGCCAGCACCCCGCCGGCCAGGCAGTCGTGCATTCCGGCGAACACCATCTTCGTATCGGTACGCCGATGGACGTAGATGCGCCGCCCGTCGAGCGATCGCACCAGCACGCCGGCACTGGCATGCCACAATCCTTCGGCATACACCTCGGCGCGTTCGGCGCTGCCGGTCTCGTTGCCGCGGCCGTCGTAGACGGCGATCACCTCACCCATTCCCGCCAGCCTAGGCGGTGAGTGCGGGAGAATGCGCCCACGGTGGCGTATCGGCGACGGGCGCCGACGATGGTGGTAGGACAACGGCGAGGCGAGGTGATACTCCGTGGTGATCGATCTGAACAGCGATCTCGGGGAGGGGTTCGGTGCGTACACGATGAGCGACGACGCGGCGCTGCTCGACGTCGTGACCAGCGCCAATATCGCCTGCGGCTTCCATGGCGGGGATCCGCTGATCATGCGGCGCACGTGTGATCTCGCGGTCGCGCACGGGGTGCGGATCGGCGCGCACATCTCCTATCGCGACCTTGCCGGATTCGGCCGCCGCGAGATGATGGTGTCCCCGGCCGAGCTGACCGCGGAATCCATCTATCAGATCGGCGCGCTCGACGGCTTCGCCCGGGCGGCCGGTGACCGGGTGCGCTATGTGAAACCCCATGGCGCGCTGTATCACTCGGCGGCATCCGATCCGGCGGCGGCCGAGGCGGTGGTCGCGGCGTTGCTCGCCTTCGAGGAGTTGAGCCTGCTCGGCCCCGCCGATTCCGAACTGGCACGCGCGGCGGAGGCGGCCGGAATCCCGTTCCACGCGGAAGGTTTCGCCGACCGGGCCTATACGCCCGAGGGCAGGCTGGTGCCGCGCGGGCGAGCCGGTGCGGTGCTGGCCGCGGAGGCGGCGCTCGGGCAGGCGGTGTCGATCGCCGTGGACGGGCACGCGCACACGGTGGCCGGTGAGCAGGTGCGGGTCGAGGTGCGCAGCCTCTGCGTCCACGGCGATTCGCCCGATGCCGTCCGGATGGCGCGCTCGATCCGGCAGTCGCTGCTGGACAAGGGCGTCGAACTGCGGAGTTTCACATGAGCGCGGTGACCGTGCGGCCCGCGGGAGACCGCGCGCTGCTGCTCGAACCGGCCGACGCCGCCCAGCTGCCGCTGCTACTCGACCACCTGCGGCGGGCGCCGATCGACGGCGTGGCCGACCTCCTGCCCGCCGCCCGGACCGTCCTGCTCACACTGTGTCCCGGCATCGACCCCGCGGCGATCGAATCACGCGTGCGCGCACTGGATCTCGCATCGGACGCCGATTCCGACAGTGCCGCCGCGGCGGATGTGGTCACCGTTCCGGTGCGCTACGACGGCCCCGACCTCGCCGACGCCGCCGAACTTCTCGGCATCACACCCGGGCAACTGGTCGAACGGCACACCGATGCCCAGTGGCGGTGCGCGTTCATCGGTTTCGCGCCCGGCTTCGGCTATCTGCACGCGCCCGACGCCGGACTGTCGGTGCCGCGCCGCTCGCAGGCCCGGACCGTCGTTCCGGCGGGGTCGGTCGCCCTGGCGGGTGGATACAGCGCCGTCTATCCGCGCAGTTCGCCGGGCGGCTGGCAGATCATCGGCCGTAGCGACGTGGTCCTCTGGGACGTGGCGCGGCCCGAACCGGCGCTGTTGCGCGCGGGTACCCGGGTCCGGTTCGAGGCGGTGGATCGGTGAGATCCTCGGCGGCGCGGATGCGGGTGCTCGAACCGGGCGCGCTGAGCACCGTGCAGGATCTCGGCCGGCCCGGCTGGTTCCATGCCGGGGTCGGGGTCTCCGGGGCCGTGGACCGGCGGGCGCTGCGGCTGGCGAACCGCCTGGTGGGCAATGCCGAATCGGCGGCGGCCATCGAATGCGTGCTGGGCGGGCTGAGCGTGGAATTCGACGCCCCGGCGGTGGTGAGCATCACCGGAGCGCCGGTGCCGATCAACGTCGGCGTCCGGCCCGAACCCCCGGCGTCGGTGCTGTTCGTCGCGGCCGGGCAGCGGGTGCGGATCGGCATGGCCGAGGCGGGCCTGCGCTGCTATCTGGCAGTGCGCGGCGGGATCGCGGTGGAGCCGGTTCTCGGATCGCGCAGCCGCGACACCATGGCGGGTTTGGGTCCGGAACCGTTGCGCCGAGGCGACACCCTGCCGGTCGGCGCCCCGCCGCGCGGCTGGCCGACGGTCGAGATGGCTCCCGTCGCGCCGCTCACCCAGGGGACGCTGCGGGTGCGCGTGGGGCTCGGGCCGCGCGCGGACTGGTTCCACAATCCCGCCGATCTGTTCACCGGCGCCTGGGCGGTCTCCACCGACACCGACCGGATCGGTGTGCGCCTGGACCGCCACGGTGACGCCCCACCGCTGCGGCGGGCGAACGATGCCGAATTGCCCACCGAGGGAATGGCTTTGGGTGCGATTCAAGTGCCACCGGCGGGTCGCCCGGTGGTGCTGCTGGCCGACCGGCCGATCACCGGCGGCTATCCCGTGGTGGGCACCGTGATCGACGCCGATGTCGATCTGCTCGGCCAGGCCCGTCCCGGCCAATTGATCGAATTCCGTTCCTGGCAGCCCTGATCCGCCGTGGGGATGGGTCGGCATACCTCTCGAGGCTGACCGCGGATCGGTCTGCGGGGCGACTCCGCCGCGGCCGGAAACCGATACGTTCGCAGACGCCCCCACGAAATCCGCTACAGGAGTGTGCCGGTGACCGATGTGTGCGAGTCCGACACCGACGCGTGCGGTGCGACCGAATCGGCCGCGATTCCACCGCTCGCGTGGCCGGTGGTTGCGCCGATCGCCGCCCTCGGCGCGGCGGCGCTGCTGTTCGCGGCCTCGAGGTACGGATATTTCGGCGACGAACTCTACTTCCTCGCCGCCGGTCGCCGGTTGAGCTGGGGTTACGCCGATCAGGGCCCGATGCTGCCGCTGCTGGCCCGGATGATGGACACGCTCGTTCCCGGCTCCTATCCGGCGTTGCGGCTGCCCGCGGTGCTGATCACGGTCGCGGCGGTCGCGTTGTGCGCCATGATCACTCGCGAGTTCGGTGGCGGGCGCACCGCGCAGGCACTGGCCGCCCTCGCCTACGCGTGCTCGCCGTTTCTGCTGCTGCAGGGGTCGATGCTGACCACCAACACCGTCGATACCGCACTGTGGGTGCTGATCACCTGGCTGGTGGTGCGGTGGGTGCGGACCCGCCGCGACGGCCTGCTGCTGATCGCCGGTCTCGTGACGGCGGTGGACCTGCAGGTGAAATGGCTGATTCCCTTCTTCTGGATCGCACTGGCCGTGAGCTGTGCGGTCTTCGGTCCCCGCGAGTTGCTGCGCCGGCCGCTGCTGTGGGCAGGTGCCGGAGTCACCGTGCTGTCTGCGGTGCCGCAGGTGATCTGGCAGGTAAGTCACGGCTGGCCGCAACTGGCGATGGGCGCGGAGATCGCATCCGAACAGGCGATCCTCGGCGGCCGGCTGCTGTTCGTGCCGATCTCGCTGATCCTGGCCGGCGTTCTCGGGGTCCCGGTGCTGCTTGGCGGGCTGTGGGCGCTGCTGCGCTGGAAACCGTTGCGGCCGTATCGTTTTCTGGGCGCCACCCTGATTCTGGTCGACCTCGTCTTCCTCGTCACCGGCGGCCGGGTGTACTACCCGGCCGGGATGTACGGGGTGGTGCTCGCGGCGGGCGCCGTCGCGGTGGTGCACTGGATGCGAGCGCGGGCGGCGGTCGGCCGCCGGATCGCCGGTGTCGCGACCGCGGTCGTGACGATTGCGGCGGTGGCCACGATCGTGAGCTCGCTGCCGTGGCGTCCGGCCGCGGCGGTCGAGCCACCCCGAGACGATGTCTCGGCGGCGATAGCGATCGGCACCTACGGGCAATTCGGCTGGCCGGAACTCACCGCGGCGGTCACGACGGCCTATCGCGGGCTCCCACCCGCGCGCCGGGACCGCGCTGTCGTCGTCACCGACACCTACTGGCAGGCGAGCGCCCTCGACCACCTCGGCCGCGCGGAGCTGCCGCCGATCTACAGTCCCAGTCGCGGCTTCGGCTACTTCGGCGCCCCGCCCGACAGTGCCGAGACGGCGTTGATCGTCGGTGGCGAGGAGGCGGACCTGCGCGGCCGGTGCACCTCACTCACCCCGGTCGGCAGGGTCGACACCCGGCTCGGATTCGTCGGCAACACCCGCGATGTCACGATCTTCGACTGCACCGGCCCGACGCAGCCGTGGTCGCGGATGTGGCCGGAGTGGATGCACCTGTGATTTCGGTGCGCCACCTCACTGCGCGTGCGACAGCACCGGTGCTGCGCCGAACCACCGGGTGAGCGCCCGATGCAGACCGTCGGCACTCGCGTCGTCGGCGGCCCATGCGACGTACCCGTCGGTGCGCCAGCAGCATCGCCGCCGGCGTGCTCGCGATGTCGGGTCCGGACGCGGTGTCGACGGACCGGTTCGATTCCGTGAGCGTGATTGCGCCGGAAACGATTTCGATACGGTCCCGCCATTCCTCCGCTACGGCGGCCGCTACGCCCGTCCCGTCGATCAGCAGCGGCCGTGCGGTGTGCAGCAGGTCGGCGATCCGCATGCGAGTGCCGTCCGTGGTGACCGAGAAGTCGGGGGCCAGTCGTCCGGACAGGTGATGGTCGTCGCCGACGTCGTAACGGGTGTCGGACCCGGCCAGTAGCTCGGCGAGGTGGGCGGCGACCGCCGGGATCCGTACCAGTTCCGCGACGAGGTCGCGCAATCCGGAGATTTCGGGTCCCGGTGCGATCAGCGCGCTCTGTGCCAGGCTGTGCATCATCACGCGCTCGGCCACCGGGTGGCGTTCGCTCTCGTAGGTGTCCAGCAGTCCGGCCGGTGCCCAGCCGTTGATCTCCGCCGCCAGCTTCCAGCCCAGATTGATCGCATCCTGCAGTCCGAGGTTCAGCCCCGGGCCACCCATCGCGGAGTGTACGTGCGCGGAATCTCAGAGGAGCAGCACCCGACCCGCGCGATAACGCTCCGCCAGCCGGGTGTTCTGACCGACGGTGCGGCGCAACGCATGGGGGCCGGCGCCGGTCGGTGGTGTTATCGGCACGTCGGCTCCGAGTACTCGCTCGATGCTCTCGCGGAGCTCCGCGAAGGTCATGGGTTCGTCCTCGGCCGGGAGATGGTCGGTGCCGTATTCGCTCACTCCGATCATCGGCCGCCCGGGGGTCAGCTCGGCGAAGATGAACATGCCCTTGTCCACGCGGTTGTGGCCGAAGTGGAACCGTCCTGCGCGGGGAATGTCGATGCCGCCGTCGGGTGTTCGCAGCCCGTCCGGAACGGTGGCATGGCCGAATCGCGTGACGCGGTCGGCCACCGTGCAGCCGGGAAAATCGATTCCGGCCAGCTTGCGCACCGCACTCTTCCCGCCGTCCGCGGCGACCAGATAGCGGGCCCGGATGCGATAGTCCCCGTCGCGACCGTCGACGGTCGCGATTACCTGGTCGCGGTGGGATTCGAGATCGTGCAGGCGGTGTCCCCAGCGGACAGCCACACCCAGCTCCCGCGCGCGGGCGACGAGCAGCGCCACCAGCCGCGGTTGTGGAATCGGCAGGGCGTACAACGGGTTGTCCGCGAATTCCGCCAAGTCCAGCGGCAGCCCGCTGAACGAGTAGCGCGGAAGCGGTGGCGGGATCGCCGGAGCATCGTCACCTGCGGCGGGGCGGTACAAGCCGCGCATATCCATCAGCCGCACCACCTGCCCGACGAGGTCGTTGGCCTTGGGTTCGGTGCTGGGTGCGGGCAGCTCTTCCAGGACGGTCGCCGTGACGCCGCCCAGTGCGAGTTCACAGGCCAGCATCAGTCCGTTCGGTCCGGCACCGGAAATCAGTACCTCACAGATGTTTTCGGGCATGACAAATCAACCCCTTTGTGGGATAGGCGGTTTCGAGGGAAGGGTGGAGAAGTCAGTTGGGTTCGGGCAGGCCGGCGGCGACCAGTTCCAGTGCCTGCCGCGTCAGCGCGGTGATCGAGGCCGGGGGATCACACCGGGGGTAGACCTCGATCGCCGCCACCAGTGCCCCGAACGCGGCTTCGGTGACCAGCCGTGGGTAGAGCGTGCCGGGGTCGGTGCCGGTGCGTTCGGCGACCGCCTCGGTGAAGGCGTCGGTGGTGGTGCAGGTCAGTGCTGCCTGCGTTTCGGGGCTGGCGACGAGCTTGCGAACCTCGGCCAGCCGGTCGCGCGGCGGCGGATCGGCATCGAGGCCGTCGACCCGCAACGGTTCCAGCATCGCCTCGGTGATCGCGGCCCCAGCGGCTCACCGGCCGGCCGTGCCCGCAACAGTTCGATCCCTCGGCAAATCCGGTCGATCTGCCGGTACGCCAGTGCCTCGTATTTGTTGGCGAAGTAGTTGGTGAACGTCCGCACCGAGACCCCCGCGCGGGCGGCGATGTCCTCGCGCCAGCACCTGGTCCAGGCCGCGTTCGAACATCAGCTCGAGTGCGGCATCGCTGAGCGCGCGCCGCGTATCGAGCTTTTTTCGCTCCCGCAGCCCGAGGGCCGGCTCCGTGGTCATGCACTCAGTCGCGATCAGGCCGGCGCGCTAGGGTTTCGGCTATGACTTCCGGGCACACGCAGATCTGGCACAACCCTCGCTGTTCCAAGAGCCGCGCGGCCAAAGCCGCGCTGGACGAGGCCGGGGTGGACTACATCGAGCGGCAGTATCTCGACGATCCGCCGACCGTGGCGGACCTGCGCGAGGTTCTGGCCCAGCTCGGCCTGGAGCCCTGGGACATCACCCGCACCGGTGAACCGGAGGCCAAAGAGCTCGGTATGGCGGGCTGGTCGCGGACGGAGGCCGATCGCGAGCAGTGGATCGAGACGCTGGCGAGCAATCCGAAGCTGATCCAGCGGCCGATCGTGGTCACCCCCGACGGCCGGGCCGTCGTCGCGCGCGACGAGCAATCGCTGAAATCGGTGCTGTAATCCGTCCCGCGCCGCGCGGCCGGAGGTCCAGACCGGCTGCGCGGCAACCACTTCGGTGTGGCGCGGCATTACCCGACGGGTAATCGACCGGGCGCGCGCACTGCGACATGCTCGTCATATGAGCGAAAACGAAACCACCACCACCACCAGCACCAGCACCTACGACACCGTCGCCCAGCGCTACATCGACACCTGGAACGAAGCCGAGGCCCCGGCCCGGCGCAAACTGCTCGACGAGCTGTACCGGCCGGATGCCACCTACACCGATCCGCTCGCGGCCGTCGAAGGAGTCGCCGCGATCGACGAGATGATCGCCGGCGTCCGGGAACAGTTCGCCGGTATGCGATTCGGTCTCGGACCGGTCGACGGACACCACGACCAGCTGCGATTCACGTGGACGCTGGGCACTCCCGGCGCCGAACCGCTGATCGTGGGCTTCGATGTGGTCGTTCTCGACGGTGATCGCATCGCCCGCGTGCACGGATTCCTGGACAAGATCCCGGGCTGACCGCCCGTTCTCAGTGAATGCCGTTGTCCGCCAGGGGAAACGGGGGCCGTCCGATTCCGGCGATCCGCAGATTTCCCCACGGGTCGCGCTCCTGCAGCCGACCCGGGGCGGGCTCGCCGCCCGGGATCCGCAGCGATACCGCACCGCGCCCCGGATCGGGCAGGCGGTCCGCCTCCGCGGCGCTGAGACGGCCGTACCAGTGGTAGTGGCCGTCGATCGGGTCCGGATGCCCGTTCAGCGCGACCGTCACCGCGAGTTCGGCGCCCGGCGCGTCGAGTACCGCCGGACCGGCGTACTCGTAGGCGGGCGCCCGCTCGGCGGCGACGGTCGTATCGAAGTGATCGGAATCCGGTCGCGGCAGCCGCCGGCCGGGGCGGGGA
>NZ_LZMK01000193.1:0-82662 GCF_001665865.1 Nocardia sp. 852002-20019_SCH5090214
GCCTGCGAACACCCCCTGACCGACGCCGAGATCGACGACCTCGGCGTCCGGGACGTGGCCGCCGATCTTGCCGCGCAGGGCCTGATCAAGCGCCGGGAGAACGGCGGGGGTCAGGCTCGCTGGTATCCGACGTCGAGCGCCTACCCACACGACGACGTGGATGTGCGCGGCAAGATCGGCGGCCACGTCCCGGACGCCGAGGTCGTCGATCTCGGCGTCGGTCAGGGGGTGTTCGCAGGCCGCGCAGAGCAGATGCGGGCCGGCGACGTAGGGGTTGTGCGGATCGGTGATGGTCGCCTCGACCGGCTTGTCCAGCAGGGCGTGCGGGTGGTGGACGAGGTAGGTGTCGAGCGGATCGTCGCGTGCCACCAGCAGTACCAGCGAGCCCTGGGTGCGACGTCCTGCGCGGCCCGCCTGCTGCCAGAACGAGGCGACGGTTCCCGGGAAACCGGCCATCACCACGGCGTCCAGCCCGGCGATGTCGACGCCGAGTTCGAGTGCGGTCGTGGTGGCCGCGCCCAGCAGCGACCCGTCCGCCAGGCCGTTCTCCAGTTCCCGCCGGTCCTCGGCCAGGTATCCGGCCCGATAGGCCGCCACTCGCCCGGCCAGCGCCGGATCCACCTCGGCCAGCATGCGCTGCACGTCGATGGCGACGACCTCGGCGGCCCGGCGGGAGCGAACGAAGGTCAATGTCCGGGCACCCTCGACGACCAGGTCGGTCATGATCCGGGCGGCCTCGGTGGTCGCCGCCCGTCGGACCGGGGCGCCGTTCTCGCCACTGAGGTCGCCGAGCAGCGGTGGTTCCCACAGGGCGACCGTTCGCGCACCCTGCGGGGAGCCGTCCTCGGTCACCGCGGTCACCGGCGCACCGATCAGCCGTGCGGCCGCCGCGGCCGGATCGGCGCTGGTGGCCGAGCACAGGACGAAGGTCGGATTCGCGCCGTAATGCGTGGCCAGCCGCCGCAACCGGCGCAACACCATCGCGACCTGGGACCCGAATACACCGCGATACGCGTGGCATTCGTCGACCACCACGTAGCGCAGCCGCCGCAGCATCCGCGCCCAGCGCTGATGCGCTCGCAGTATGCCGATGTGCAGCATGTCGGGATTGGTGAACAACCACCGCGCATTCGCCCGCCCCCACTGCCTGACCTCGGGCGGAGTATCGCCGTCGTAGGTGGCCGGATGGATATCGCGCAGGCCGCCGGCATGGGTCAACTGCGCGGCCGCGCGGAATTGATCGGCTCCGAGCGCTTTGGTCGGCGATATATACAGAGCGGTCGCTCGCGGATCCCGCCGCAGGTCGGTCAATACCGGAAGTTGATAACCCAGGGATTTGCCCGACGCGGTCCCGGTGCAGACCACGACGTGTGTTCCCGAAGCGGCCAGCTCCGCGGTTCGAATCTGATGCGTCCACGGTGCCTCTACACCGGATTCCCGCAGGGCGTCGACCACCTCCGGAGCAGCCCAGGAAGGCCAGTCGGTGATGCGCGCCGGCCGGGCCGGGAGTTCGGTCACATGGGTGATACGACTCTCCGCATCGGGCACTCCGAAAAGGACACGATTCAGCAACGATGTCCCGTAGCCGATCGCTTCTGCGGGCGTGGGGGCCGATCGCGGGCCTTTCGGATTCATCGGACCGAGACCGTGCGACGCGAAGAAAGTGTGAACCGTGTGTGCCGCCCTCGCCCGAGCTGCCAATTCACTACCGAGTAGCGACCTGCGTCACAGTCTGTTTGCCTGACGCTCGCTCGGTTATCGCTAAGCAAACCTACTTCAAGTTTGGATTTGGGCATTGTGCCCCTCACCTGCACATTCGCAAGATCATCTTTTTTGCAAATTGTCGGTAAC
This sequence comes from Nocardia sp. 852002-20019_SCH5090214, assembly GCF_001665865.1. Lineage (NCBI taxonomy): Bacteria > Bacillati > Actinomycetota > Actinomycetes > Mycobacteriales > Nocardiaceae > Nocardia > Nocardia sp. 852002-20019_SCH5090214. Next base: position 1,852 of record NZ_LZMK01000193.1, read on the forward strand.
TCGGCTGTCGAATTGCGCGCGGACATGGTTCACTAGTTCTCGGTCGCAAGCTTCTGTGTTCGAGGGAACGGATCAAAGGTCCAAACCATCAGCAGGATCGATGTTGCGAACGGTGTGCTTGAAGCTTCCTGCAGGGGGAACAGAGTACAGCGGTCGGAACGGACCCGGTGGACCAACCTAACTTGTCCGCCGTTCCGGTATGGAAAGAGAAGGAACAGAATGGCACAGGGAACTGTGAAGTGGTTCAACGCGGAGAAGGGGTTCGGCTTCATCGCGCCCGAGGACGGCTCCGCTGACGTCTTCGTCCACTACTCCGAGATTCAGGGTTCGGGCTTCCGCACCCTCGAGGAGAACCAGAAGGTCGAATTCGAGGTCGGCCAGGGCACCAAGGGCCCGCAGGCCACCGGAGTTCGCGCGCTCAGCTGAGCGAGTAACCCAACAAGGTCCGATCTCTCGTCCCTCACCGCGAGCACGCGGTGAGGGACGAGTCATATGCGGGGGAAGTAGACTCGATCGAAAACCGGGGCTTTTCGATGTGATCGAGTTGCCCACAAGGGGGTTTTTCTGCAGTTCGCAGCCATTTCGGTTCGGACGGTACGGACGGGGAAGTACCGCGCAGAACAGCCGAGACTCCAGGGTCGCGGGGCCGCAGTGCGGACTCCACGACAGCGAAACACGGTATAAACGTCTCTGGCGGGAGACATTTGTCTCTCCCTCTTGCCCCAGCCGCGCGCCGCGCGCCTGCGCCGCGCGGGTCGACAGGAAAGGTGTGTTCGCCGGTGGCAACACGAGACCGCGGTGCATCGCCGACTCCCGATGCGGCTTCCGCCGGGCCCGACGCGGCCGCATCCGGCCGGGGGCGTCCCCTGCGTCGTCTCGTCATCGTCGAGTCGCCGACCAAGGCACGCAAGATCGCGCCCTATCTGGGCCGCGGTTATACGGTCGAGGCATCCGTCGGCCATATCCGAGATCTGCCGCGCGGTGCCGCGGACGTGCCGGCCAAATACAAAGGCCAGTCCTGGGCTCGGCTGGGTGTCGATGTCGACCACGATTTCGAGCCGATCTATGTCGTCAGTCCGGACAAGAAGGCCAAGGTCTCGGAACTGAAGACACTGCTGCGTGATGCCGACGAACTGTATCTGGCCACCGACCCCGACCGCGAGGGCGAGGCCATCGCCTGGCACCTGCTCGAGACGCTGAAGCCGAAGATTCCGGTCCGGCGAATGGTGTTCCACGAAATCACCGAGCCGGCCATTCGCGCGGCCGCGGCCGATACTCGCGAACTCGACAACGACCTGGTCGACGCCCAGGAAACCCGGCGCATCCTCGACCGCCTCTACGGCTACGAGGTCAGCCCCGTGCTGTGGAAGAAGGTCATGCCGCGACTGTCGGCGGGCCGTGTGCAGTCGGTCGCGACCCGCATCGTCGTGCAGCGCGAGCGCGAGCGCATCGCGTTCCGTTCCGCGGAGTACTGGGATATCGCGGCGAAATTCGACGCTGGCGGCGGCCCGAGCGACGAGGCCAACCCGCGCATCTTCGGCGCGCGGCTGGTCACGGTCGACGGTGCACGCGTCGCGGGCGGCCGGGATTTCGGATCCGATGGTCAGCTCAAGGCCCGCAACGGTGTCACCGTGCTCGACGAGGCCGCGGCACGGCGGCTGGCCGCGGCACTGGACAAGGCGGATTTCCAGGTCACCTCGGTCGAATCCAAGCCGTACACGCGGCGGCCCTATGCGCCCTTCATGACCTCGACGCTGCAGCAGGAGGCCGCCCGCAAGCTCCGCTTCGGGTCCGAGCGCACGATGCGGGTGGCGCAGCGGCTGTACGAGAACGGCTACATCACCTATATGCGTACCGACTCCACGACGCTGTCGGAGTCGGCGATCAGCGCGGCGCGGGCGCAGGCGACCCAGTTGTACGGGCCCGAGTTCGTGCATCCGACGCCGCGGCAGTACACCCGCAAGGTCAAGAACGCGCAGGAGGCGCACGAGGCGATCCGGCCCGCCGGTGACACCTTCGCCACGCCGGGCCAGCTGCACGCCCGGCTGGACCAGGACGAGTTCCGGCTCTACGAACTGATCTGGCAGCGCACGGTCGCCTCGCAGATGGCGGACGCGCGCGGCACCACGCTGACGGTCCGGATCACCGGCCGCGCCGGTACGGGCGAGGAATGCGTGTTCTCCGCATCCGGGCGCACCATCACGTTCGCGGGCTTCCTCAAGGCCTATGTGGAAAGTGTCGACGAGGATGCGGGCGGTCAGTCCGACGACGCGGAATCGCGGCTGCCCGCGCTGACGGAGGGCCAAGGCGTCAACGCCACCGAGCTGACGCCCGATGGGCACACGACCAATCCGCCTCCGCGCTACAACGAGGCCTCGCTGATCAAGGCGCTCGAGGAGCTGGGCATCGGACGCCCGTCGACCTACGCCTCGATCATCAAGACCATTCTGGACCGCGGCTACGTCTACAAGCGCGGTAGTGCGCTGGTGCCGTCCTGGGTGGCGTTCGCGGTGGTGGGCCTGCTGGAGGAGTACTTCGGCCGCCTGGTCGATTTCGATTTCACCGCGGCCATGGAAGACGATCTCGACGCCATCGCCGGCGGTCGCGAGCAGCGCGGAAATTGGTTGACCAGCTTCTATTTCGGTGGTGACCACGGCGCCGAGGGTTCGGTGGCGCGTTCCGGCGGACTGAAGCGGATGGTCGGGGAGCGGCTCGACGATATCGATGCCCGCGAGGTCAACTCGATCAAGATGTTCACCGACGACCAGGACCGCGACATCGTGGTCCGGGTCGGGCGCTTCGGTCCGTATCTGGAGCGCATGGTGCAGAACCCGGACGATCCGGATGGCGATCCGATCTCCCAGCGCGCCAATCTGCCCGACGATCTGCCGCCGGACGAATTGACGCCCGAGGTCGCGGAAAAGCTGTTCGCGACCCCGCAGGAGGGGCGCTCGCTCGGTGTGGATCCCGAAACCGGACATCGGATCGTGGCCAAGGAAGGTCGCTTCGGGCCGTATGTCACCGAGATCCTGCCCGAGCCGGAGGCCGATCTCGACGCCAAGAAGGGCGCCAAGAAGGCCGCCGCGCCCAAACCGCGAACCGGGTCGCTGCTCAAGTCGATGGATCTGTCGACCATCACCCTCGAGGATGCGCTGAAGCTGCTGTCGCTGCCGCGGGTGGTCGGCAAGGATCCCGAATCCGGTGACGAGATCACCGCGCAGAACGGCCGCTACGGCCCGTATCTGAAGAAGGGCACGGACTCTCGCTCGCTCGCCACCGAGGACCAGATCTTCACCGTGACCTTGGAAGAGGCGTTGAAGATCTACGCCGAACCCAAGCGGCGCGGACGGCAGGCGGCGAGTGCGGCGCCACTGCGGGAGTTGGGCAACGACTCCGCCACCGGCAAGCCGATGGTGATCAAGGACGGGCGGTTCGGCCCGTATGTCACCGACGGCGAAACCAACGCCAGCCTGCGCAAGGGTGACGAGGTGGAGTCGATCACCGACGAGCGGGCCTCCGAGCTGCTCGCCGATCGCCGCGCCAAGGGACCGGTGAAGAAGGCGGCCAAGAAGACCGCGAAGAAGGCACCGGCGAAGAAGACCGCGGCGAAGTCGACGGCGAAGAAGACCACCGCGACCGCCAAGAAGACCACCGCGAAGAAGACCGCGGCCAAGAAGGCGCCCGCGAAGAAGGCGGCGGTGAAGTCTCCGGCCGAGTCGTAGCGCGCGGCCCGAGTCGTGGCGGGAGCGTCTCGGTGCCGGTCGGTTTGTCGGTGCGGCCGATTAGGGTGTAGCGCGTGGCAGGTGTCTTCGATCGGCTCGTGGGCCAGGACTCGGTCGAGTCCGAGTTGACCGCTGCCGCCGTGGCGGCGCGCGCCGGAATCGCGTCCTCGGCGATGACGCACTCCTGGCTGTTCACCGGGCCGCCCGGATCCGGCAGATCCGTTGCCGCACTGTGCTTTGCGGCCGCGCTGCAATGTACGGCGGAGGGCACGCCCGGTTGCGGGCACTGCCATGCCTGCACCACCACCATGGCCGGCACCCACGGCGATGTCCGGCGGGTGATTCCGGAGGGCCTGAGCATCGGCACCAAGGAGATGCGCGAGATCGTGCAGGTCGCGGCCCGGCGCCCCAGCACCGGGCGGTGGCAGGTGGTGGTGATCGAGGATGCCGACCGATTGACCGAGGCCGCGGGCAACGTGCTGCTGAAGGTGGTCGAGGAACCGCCCGAGCGGACCGTGTTCCTGCTGTGCGCGCCGTCGGTGGACCCGGAGGACATCTCGGTCACTCTGCGATCCCGGTGCCGGCATGTTCATCTGGTGACGCCGTCGGTGGACGCCATCGCCCAGGTGCTGCGCGAGCGTGACGGGCTGGCCCCGGAACAGGCGGCGTGGGCGGCCTCGGTGAGCGGCGGACATGTCGGTCGCGCCCGCCGCCTCGCGACCGACGAGCAGGCCCGCGCCCGCCGTACCCGGGCATTGTCGCTGGTCTCGGCGGTCGCGCGTCCGGCCGCCGCCTACGCGGCCGGTGACGAGCTGGTCAAATCCGCCGAGGAGGAGGCCAAACAGGTCAGCGCGGAACGGGACGAGCGCGAGCGCGACGAGCTGGCGACCGCGTTGGGCGCCGGCGGCACCGGGAAAGGCGCCGCCTCGGCGACCCGCGGTTCCGCCGGGGTGCTGAAGGACCTCGAGCGCCGCCAGAAATCCCGCGCCACCCGCACCAGCCGCGATGCCCTCGACCGGGCGCTGATCGACGTCGCGGGCCTGTACCGCGACGCGCTGGCTCTGCGTTTCGGGACGTCCGCCGCGAATCCCTCCCCGGCGATCACTCTCACCCACCCGGACCTGTCCGATCAGATCCGCGATCTGGCCGACGAGGTGCGGCCCGAGGGACTGCTGCGTTCCATCGAGGCCGTCCTCGCCTGCCGCGAGGCTCTCGACCTGAACGTCAAACCCCGCTTCGCCATCGCCGCGATGGTCGCCGGGCTCATCGCGGCCCGCTCCGCCTGAACCACCGCGCAACCGACCGTCGGCGATGTCAGCGACAAAAGTGCTCAAAGGGTGAGCACTTCAACGGGCAGCATGGTGTTCGTCGAGAGGACGAACCGTGATGCGAAAACTCCCTGCTGTCAACCGCTTTCCCGATGCCGCCGCCTGGGCCGACTGGCTGGACGGTCACCACACCGACGACGGCGGCGCCTGGCTGCTGATCGCACGCAAGGGATCGTCCGCGCCCCTGATCACCATCGACGATGCGGCCGAGGTGGCCATGTGTTACGGCTGGATCGACGGTCACCGGCGCGCGCGCGACGACCGCTCGTTCCTCCAGCGCTACTCGCGCCGGCGACCCGGCAGCACCTGGTCGCAGGTGAACGTCGTGCGAGCCGAGGCCCTGATCGCCACGGGCCGGATGCGCCCACCCGGCCTCCGTGCGGTCGAGGCCGCCCGCGCCGACGGTCGCTGGGATGCCGCCTACGCGCCACAGCGCTCGGCACCCGTGCCGGCCGAGCTGTCTGCGGCTCTGGCCGAAGACGCCGATGCCGCGAACCGCTTCGCCGCCCTGGACCGAACCGCCCGGTACCTGCTGGTCCTTCCCCTGCTCAAGGCCCGAACCCCCGCCGCCGGGGCTCGCAGGCTGGCCGAAATCATGGCCACACTGCACCGATGACCTGCCGTTTTCGTGTTCGGTCGCCGAAGACGATAGACTCGCACCGCCGAAAGGCACGCCGCCTTAGCTCAGTCGGTAGAGCGCTTCACTCGTAATGAAAAGGTCGGGGGTTCGATTCCCCCAGGCGGCTCCATACTCCCTGTCAGGGCCGAGTGGATCTCAGGGCCGAGCGGATGGCTTTTGCCGCCGAAGCTCGCATGAGCTCGTGGTACGCGATGGTGTTACGGCCCGCGCTCGAATGCACTGAACCTTGCCGACGTGTTCGTCGGGGGCATCGGCGGATCCGCGCAGCCTCCAGCCGCCCGCACGGCTGGGTTGCGAGATGTACTGTCCCGCAACCTGTCCGCCGGATCAACGGGTTTCCCGAGGCCGGCGGAGGTACATGGTTGAGGTCTCATGTCCCTTCGCCCAACGACAACGGCGAAGATGCTGCGCTGAGCTTCCGGGTGAAGGCACCCAACCATCCCGAGGCGCGAGTGCGCCGAGATGTACTCCCCGCTCCTGATACGCAACGCGCAAGCCCTTTCCGCACAGACCGAGCAGCGTGTCGAGTGCGGTGCGGTTGCCGCGCTGGAGCGGCGGCCTGCACGGTTCTACTGCCTTGTGGTCGACGTGGAAGACGCGTAGCGCGGTCACGGTTGTGGGAAAAATATGGGATGTGTCGGAATTCCGGCGCGATGAATCAATGGGAATATTCAGCTTCGACATTCTGTTCTGGTCCGATCGAATTGGTATTACCGATCCCGTTACGGTGATTTCCGCGGCTGGTTCGGTCGGGTGCCGGTCGAGCGGCTGCACTGGCTCGTCGGCGGCTGCCGGGTGGTGGCGGCTCTCAACTCGCAGGTCGTTCTCGCTGGTCAGCGCGGGTTAGGGCGGCGCGAAAACGGAGCAGAGCGGACACTGCTAGGGAATTCTCGGTGGCCGGCTTTGCCGCGGCAGGGCGTTTCAAGTCGTATAATCCCGTTATGGCGGATGACCAGTCCTCCACAGAATTTCCCGAGGCGCCCGTTCTTGTGGTGCAGACGCGAGAGCGCGTCTATCGGCTGCACGCGGGAGGTTCATACAATGTCGGCCGCGATCTGGCGGCCGACATAGTCGTCACCGATCCGCGGGTATCTTCCGTGCACGCCGTCTTGGAGCGTGGGTCGGACGGTTGGGAAATCGAGGACGCGCACAGCCTCAACGGCACCTTTTTCGACGGTCAGCGCGTCGATCGGATGCTGATCGATCATGACGAGACGTTCCAGCTCGGTCACGCCGTGAACGGCGAGCAGTTGCTCTGTTCGGTGGAGGGGCAAAAAGGACAGCACGGCGGCGAGTCGTCCGGCGATACCGGCGGCGACACGATGCTCGTCCCCGATCCCGGCTACCAGCTCGATGATGAAGACACGATGACGACGTTCCATCCGGGGGGCCGCCCCCGGCGGGTTGCGCGGTCGTCGCCTCCGGCGGCTCACCCCAGTGCGGTCGTCCGGATCGTCTCGGACACATTCCGGATCGGGCGGGCCTCCGACAACGACATCGTCGTGCCCGACCTCATGGTCTCCCGTCATCACGCCGAACTGCGAGTGACCGGCGCAGGCCGGTATCGGGTCGTCGACCTCGACAGCCACAACGGCACCTACGTCAACGGCGCCCGGGTCGATTCGGCGGACCTGTCCGAATCCGACTTGATCGGCATGGGGCATACCACCTACCGGCTGGTCGGCGACGAACTGCGGGAATACGTCGACACCGGTGACGTGTCGGTCTCGGTGCAGAACCTCATCGTGCGCACACCGGAAGGCAAGGTTCTCCTCGACGAGGTGAGCTTCCCGATTCCGCAGCGCTCGCTCGTCGGGGTCATCGGACCCAGTGGAGCGGGCAAATCGACGTTGCTCGGCGCGGTGACCGGGTTGCGTCCGGCGACAGAGGGGACGGTTCGTTACGACGGACGTGACCTCTACACCGACTACGACGAACTCCGCCACCGCATCGGACTGGTTCCGCAAGAAGACATCCTGCACAGCCAACTTCCGACGCGGCGCGCGCTCCTGTACGCGGCCGAACTCCGCTTCCCCGGTGACACGCGCCCCGAGGAGCGCGAGCAGCGGGTCGATGAGGTCCTCGCCGAGCTCGGCTTGGCCCGGCATGCCGACACGCGCATCGATAGGCTCTCCGGTGGCCAGCGCAAACGGGTGAGCGTCGCACTGGAGTTGCTGACCAAACCGTCCCTGCTGTTCCTCGACGAGCCGACCTCCGGCCTCGACCCGGGCCTGGACAAGACGGTCATGGAAATGCTGTCCGAACTGGCCCACGACGGGCGCACCGTGATCGTCGTCACCCATAGTGTCGCGAACCTCGATTCCTGCGACCGCCTCCTCGTGCTGGTACCCGGCGGTCGGCTGGCCTATTACGGACCGCCCGCGGAGGGGTTGCAGCAGTTCGGGCAGCGCAGTTGGGCCGAGGTGTTTCAGTCCTTCGACCGCGAGGAGGACCGCGACTGGGCTGCTGAATTCCGAGAATCGCCACGCTTCGAGCAGTACGTGGAGGTCGGGCCGACCGACGATGTCGGCCCGGCGGACGTACACGCACCGGCACCCCCGCCCGCGCCGCAGTCCAAGCTCAGCCAGCTCAGTACGGTGTGCCGGCGATACCTGGCGGTCATCGCCTCGGACCGAAGTTACCTGGCGCTGCTCGGCGTGATGCCGCTGATTCTCGGTGGCTTGATCGCCGCGGTGCCGTCGGGCGAGGGTTTCGCCGGGGCGCCCGGAACCAACACCGATGCCCCCACCAAGCTCATGATCTTGGCATTCGGTGCCTGTTTCATCGGCACCGGCAACTCGATTCGCGAGATCGTCAAGGAGCAGACGATCTACCGCAGAGAACGCGCGGCCGGACTGTCCGCGGGGGTCTACCTGATGTCGAAGCTCCTGGTCTTGGGCGTGATCACCATCCTGCAGGCGGCGGTGCTGTTCTTGATCGGCACCATCGGGGTGAGCATGCCGGCGAAAGGCGTATTCACCTCGGTCCCGCTGGAGTTGATCCTGGCGATGGCGATACTCGGCATCGCCTCGCTGGCGTTGGGCTTGCTGGTCTCGGTGTCGGTCAACACCTCGGAGAAGACGCTGCCACTGCTGATTGTGCTGTCCATGGCGCAACTGGTGTTCACCGGCGGTTTGGTACGGCTGCCCGGCACCCCTGTTCTGGAACAGCTGTCCTACCTGTCGCCGTCCCGCTGGGGCTACGCTGCGGCAGCGGCCACCCTCGACCTGGACACCCTGTCGCCGCACAATGGCGCACCCGACCCGCTGTGGCGACATACCCTGGGCACGTGGCTGCTCGACATGGGGGTCCTCGCCGGCCTGGGGGCCGTCTTCCTCGCGCTGGCCGGATACCGGCTGTATCAGCTGCGTCCACGGCGGCGCGGCGCCCGCACCGCGCGGATTTGACGCCGACCGATTACGGCACGACCTCGCAGACGTCGCCCGGATCGACGTAGTCATAGAAGGCCTTCGCGCCCCGAGGGTCGACCGGATGCAGCCGTGCGATTTCTCCTCGATCGGACCGCCTCTCGGGGATGATGGTGTTGGGTGTGGTGGATTGCATCCATCGCTTCACCGACCGGCCAGTGCACGGTTCGGATTCGACAGGAGCGGATATGGCCGACGGCTCCGGCTCAGACAGCGGCTTCGGACGATCAACGGCCGGACTCGAATCCGGCGCGGTGGCCGCCTTCGTAGCCGCGTGGGAATCGGCTGACCCGGCCCCGGCCATCAGCGATTACCTGCCCGACGCGGAGACCTTGCGCTTGGCCGCGTTGATCGAACTGATCCGCGTCGACCTGCGCCAGCGCTGGCTGCGCCGGCCCGCGCTCACGCCGTCCGGCGGACCCGAGCCGCCCCGCAAGCGGCTGCGGGACTACTGCGCGGAATTCGCCGAGCTGTCGCCAGACCGCGTTCCGGCCAGCCTGGTCTATGAGGAGTTCGTGATCCGCCGGCACAGCGGCGAGCGGGTCGATCCGCGCGAATATCTGCGCGAATATCCCGCGCAAGCGCCCGAGCTGAGTGAGTTGCTCAATACCGACGACCAGGATCAGAGCACTCAACGCGCCGGTGCGGACCCGACTGCCGTCGCCTCGACCATGGTCTCCCCCGAAGGCGCCCGCACCACGGGCGACCTGTCCGCCGAACAGGAGACGACGGGATCGCAGGTCGCCCGGCTGGACAGCATCCGGGTAGGCGATTGCATCGATGATTTCGATCTGCTCACCGGGCTGGGTAGCGGAGCCTTCGCGCGGGTGTTCCTGGCCCGGCAGCGCTCGTTGCAGCGGCTGGTGGCGGTGAAGATCTCCGCCGACCGCGGCACCGAACCGCAGACGCTGGCCCAGCTCGACCACGACTACATCGTCCGGGTCTTCGACCAGCGGCTGCTGGGCGAACCGGACCCGCACGGCGATTCCCGCAGCCGCCGACTGCGGCTGCTGTACATGCAGTTTCTACCCGGTGGCACCCTGCTGGGTGTGTTGCGCCGGGTCCGGTCCACCCCTGCCGACCAGCGCAGCGGCCGGTTGCTGCTGGCCGCGGTCGACGCCGCGATGGAGGAGAAGGGTGAGATCCGGCCGACCGATTCCAGCGTGCGCGCCGAGATCGCGGCGCTGTCGTGGCCGGAAACCGTGGCCTGGCTGGGCCGCCGGCTCGCCGAGGCGCTGGCCTACGCCGACGAGCACGGCGTACTGCATCGCGACGTCAAACCGGCGAATGTGCTGCTCACCGCGGAGGCGGTGCCGAAACTCGCCGATTTCAACATCAGTTTCAGCCGCGAGGTGGCCGGCGCCAATCCGGTGGCGTACTTCGGTGGGTCGCTGTCGTACATGTCGCCGGAACAGTTGGAGGCCTGCCATCCCGGCTACCGCCGTTCCGCCGACGATCTGGATACCCGTTCCGACATCTACTCGCTGGGTGTGGTGCTGTGGGAGCTGCTGACCGGTGCCAAGCCGTTCGACGACAGCACCGCGGGTGAGCGCAACGACTCCGCCGCACTGGGGGCGATGCTCGCACGTCGTCGTGCTGGTGTGGATTCGGCTGCGCTGCAACGGGTTCCGCCCGATTGTCCAGCGGCACTGTGCAGGGTGTTGCTGACCTGCCTGGCGCCCACGCGTGACAAGCGGTGGTCCAACGGCAACGAACTGGCACAGCAGTTCGAACTGTGCCTGGACGCGCGGGCCCGCGAACTGGTGGATCCGGCACCCACCAGCTGGCGTTTCCGGGCGCGGAGGTGGATGGTACCGCTGGTGCTGCTGGCCTATGGCACCCCGAATGTGCTTGCGGCCGTGTACAACACGGTGCACAACAAAACCCTGATCATCGACCGGATGAGTGTGCCCGCCCAACAGACATGGTGGATTTTCACCAGCACGGTGAACGCGGTCTTCTTCCCGGTGGGCATCGTGACCGTGATGTACTTGTCGCGCTATCTACTCACCGTTCCGCGCGGTATGCGGCGCGGACGCGAATATGACTCCCGGATACTCGCCCGAGCCAGATCCGATGCCCTGCTGTTCGGTGATCGGTGTGTGGTGGTGGCGTTCTCGCTCTGGAGCCTGTCGGCGATTCTGTTCCCGCTAGTGCTGCACTTCGCGACCCACGAGCTCACCGGACAGGAGATGGTGCACTTCGTGGGCGGTCTGCTGGTGTGCGGCGCGATGGCGGTGGCATATCCGTTCTTCCTGGTGACGTTCTACATGGTCCGCTGCGTCTACCCGCTGTTTCTCCGGCACGGCGACATCAGCCCCGAGGATGCGGTGCACCTGCGCCGGCTCGATCGCCGCTGCAACGGATATCTCGCGGTGGCGGCGTCGGTGCCACTGCTGGCGGTGGCCGGGGTGACATTTCTGCCGCTGAGCGATACTCCGAAGATTATCGTCGCGGTGCGGGTGTTGTGCGTGGGGTCCATCGTCGCCTTCGTGGTCGCCTATGTGCTGTTCCGGGCGCTCGAGGCCGATCTGCGCGCACTGGAGCGTGTGGTGGATCCCGAACATCAGGAGGCTGCCGGTCGGCTATGAGTTTCACGGATATCGGATCGGACCGCGGTGATCCCGCGGTGGCACGTTTCGCCGCGGAGTGGGCGAAGCCCGCCTGGTTTCATGAACGAACACGACACACAGGACGACGACACACCACGTGAGGCAAGTTACGGAGATGAGTGTGAGTGCTCGCCCAGGGGAGTACATCACCACAAAGACCAGCGCAGTCAAGAAGACCACGGTCCCCGGAAGAGCTACCCAGGTATTGAACTCTCGTAACCAGACCGCGTCGTCCACGTGGTGACGTGCGTGTTCCTCCGCCTCTAGTTCAGCGTCGGTTGCGTCTTCCTTGCCCGCCCGGCCGGTATCGACGCGAATCCCGGCAAGCATGTCAGCGATGGCTTGCTCGATGGTTTCCTTGCCGTGCACGCCCGCCGGCCAGTCATTGTGCACCTGGACCAGCGTCGCAAGGTTTTCGTACCACGGTTTGCGCGCATTTGCTCGCGCGACATACGCGCTGACGAACACGCCGAGAAAGACGAGGAGGGCCCCGATGAGCGGCACCCAGTCCACGAAGGTCGAGCCGCGTGGTTGCGGGTCGGCCGCGGCGAGCCACATCAGCATGACGTGAATCTTCCCAGCCCGCAGGGTGTTTCGCTACCGGACAGGCAGCTGTGGGTGCTCCCGAGACCTAGGGGCATCCGAAGGTCGCAGAGGGAAACACCGACCATGCTTGGTCGCCGTCAAGAGGCAGGAGGCCCGCGTAGCTGTTCCCTGGCGACGCTCTTCCCGGCGTGCGGCTGTCTCGGTCGGCACACAGTTCGCGCAACTAGTTGTCGCCCGTTCTGTCTCATCACATTTTCGAAGCACGTGCCCTCTGCGCCCTGAACAGCAGCTCATCCATCCGGTGAAGAGAGTTCGTTTCACTCACAGATATCCGGGTATCGGATGTTTCGAGCCACCGCTGATCGCAGCCGGTCGCCGGATCGGTGCGAGGTGAGCGAAAGTGAGGAGATTGCTGTGATCACTCTCGGGGTTGTCCTTCTGGTTCTCGGTTTCCTGCTCGGGATTCCGATCCTGTGGACGTTGGGCATCATCGCGCTGGTCGTGGGGGCCGTGCTGGCTCTGATGGGAGCGCTGGGGCGCCCGGTGGCCGGCCGCGCGCACTACTTCTAGCGCGCTCGGCCGCCGCGGACTACGCGCGGTAGCGGTGTGACCACGCGACCGCCCCGGAAACGCTTTCCGGGGCGGTTTCGCATGTACCGCGCGGACTCACCGAAGCAGCAGAGTTCGGTGGCGGGGGTCCGTTATGCCAGCAGGATGTGCTGGCGGACGTCGATGTAGCCGTCGCGGAACAGGTCTGCGCAGCCGGTGAGGTAGCGGACGTAGCGGTCGTAGACGGTGGGGGAGGTCAGGGCGATGGCTTCGGAGCGATGGTCGCGGAGGGCCTGGGCCCAGAGGTCGAGGGTGTGGGCGTAGTGCGGTTGCAGGGATTGGACGTCGTGGAGGGTGAAGCCGGCCCGTTCGGCGTATTCGCCGATCCACTGGGGCTGCGGGAGTTGACCGCCGGGGAAGATCTCGTCGATGACGAACTTGCTGAATGCCAGATATTCGTGGGTGACGGGGATGCCCATCTCACGCAGTTGGTGGCGGTGGAAGCCGATGATGGTGTGCAGCATCATGCGGCCGTCCGGGGGCAGCAGGTCGTGGCAGCGGTCGAAGAACGCGTCGTAGCGTTCGCGCCGGAAGTGTTCGAAGGCTCCGATCGAGACGATCCGGTCGACCGGCTGGTCGAATTCCTCCCAGCCGCGCAGGTGCACCTCACCGGTGCCGGGCGGTAGGCCGTCCAGCAGGTCGCGCACGTGCTCGTACTGGTTGCGGCTCAGTGTCAGGCCGATCACGCGCACGCCGTATTTCTCGACGGCGCGCATCATGGTGGAGCCCCAGCCGCAGCCGATGTCCAGCAGCGTCATACCCGGATGCAGATCGCATTTGCCGAGCGACAGGTCGATCTTGGCGAGCTGTGCCTGTTCCAGGGTGAGGTCCGGTTCGCGGAAATACGCGCAACTGTAGGTGCGCGTGGGATCCAGGAAGAGAGCGAAGAAATCGTCGGACAGGTCGTAGTGGGCCTGCACGTCGGCGTAGAACGGTGACAGATCGGTCATGGTGACCTCTGGTGGTCGGTTTCGGGAACGTTCTGCCTCTGAAACGAGATACCCCGGCGGTGGGTTCGCCCCGCCCGCCGCACCATGCGCGCTCGACCAGTATGCGCCTCTCGCTGCGGTGGGGTGGCGCGATCGGCGGATCGGCCGAGCCCGGCGAAGCCGTCAATCGGCCCGGCGTGCCGTCCCGCTCTCCCAGGCGCGGCTGCGCAGCAGGCGCAGACCGTTGAGGCCGACGATGACGGTGGAACCCTCGTGACCGGCGACGCCCAGCGGTAGCGGAAGGTGGCCGACGAGATCCCAGGTGATCAGGACGGCGATGAAGGTCGCGGCGATGATCAGGTTGGCGACCACGACGCGGCGCGCGCGACGGGACAGGGCGATGACCGCGGGGACGGTGGTCAGGTCGTCGCGGATGACGACTGCGTCCGCGGTGTGCAGGGTGAGGTCGGATCCGTTGCCGCCCATGGCGATTCCGGCGTGGGCGGCGGCGAGCGCGGGCGCGTCGTTGATACCGTCGCCCACGGCGGTGACGCGGTCGCCCGCGGCTTCCAGTTCCGCGATCGCGGCGACCTTACCTTCCGGCAGCAGGTCGGCCCGGATGTCGGTGAGTCCGAGGCGGGCGCCGAGCTGTCGGGCGGCGGCGAGATTGTCGCCGGTGAGCAGAACCGGTGCGGCTCCGGTGATTTCGGTGAGAGCGTCGACGGAATCGGCTGCTTCGGGGCGCGTCTGATCGGTGATGCCGAGAACCGCGATCGTTCGGCGCTCCCGCCGCACGAGCACAGCGGTGTGCCCCGCGTTCTGTATCTCGGCGACGACTGCCGCGGCAGCGGCGTCGGCCGAATCCAGAAGCGCAGCAGGCGATCCCACCTCGATGCGGTGGCCGTCCACCGTGGCGGTGACCCCGCGTCCGGGCTGCGCGCTGAAGTCCTCGACGGACGGCAGCGTGAGTCCGCGCTCGCGACCGGCCCGGACGACCGCGGTGGCCAGCGGATGCTCGCTGGAATATTCCGCACCAGCGGCCCAGCGCAAGACCTCCTCCGCCGTGCCCGGGCAATCGGGCAGCACACGGATGTCGGTGAGTTCGGGCACGCCGCGGGTGAGCGTGCCGGTCTTGTCGAAGGCCACGCGGGTGGTGCTGCCCAGCCGTTCCATCACGACCGCCGATTTCACGAGGACGCCGTGCCGGCCGGCATTGGCGATCGCGGCGAGCAGGGGCGGCATGGTGGACAGCACCACCGCGCACGGCGAGGCGACGATCATGAACGTCATGGCGCGAAGCAGCGAATCCCGCAGCGCCGCACCGAAGAACAGTGGCACGGCGAAGACCGCGAGCGTCACCGCGACCATGCCCACCGAATAACGCTGCTCGATCTTCTCGATGAACAGCTGCGCCCGCGCCTTCGTCCGGCCGGCCTGTTCGACCAGGGCGGCGATCCGGGCCACGACGGAGTCCTCGGCGCGGCGACCGACCCGCACCCGCAGGACACCGGTGCCGTTCGAGGTGCCGGCGAACACGTCGTCACCGGGCGATTTGTCGACCGGCATGGGCTCACCGGTGATGGTCGCCTGATCGACTTCGCTCGCGCCCGCGACGACCGTGCCGTCGGCCGCGATGCGATCGCCGGGGCGGACCAGGATCACATCGCCCACCGCGAGATCGGCTGCCCTGACGATCGTTTCGACACCGTCGTCGATTCGGGTGGCGGTGTCGGGTGCCAGATCGAGCAGTCCGCGCACCGAATCCTCGGTGCGCGCGGTCGCGAACGCCTCCAGCGCGCCCGAGGTGGCGAAGATGACGATCAGCAGCGCGCCGTCGGTGACCTGCCCGATCGCGGCGGCGCCGATCGCGGCCACCACCATCAGCAGATCGACGTCCAGCGTCCTTTCGCGCAGGGCGCGCACTCCGGCCAGGGCGGGTTCCCAGCCGCCGGTGAGGTAGCAGGCCAGATAGAGCGACCACCACACCTCGGGGGGTGTGTGCAGGATCCGGGCCACCGAGCCGATCGCGAAGAGCAGGAGAGCCGCTGCGGCCCAACGGATTTCGGGAAGTGCGAACAGTCGGGTCCGCCGCGCGGGTATCGCCGTGAGCGCGGCGGGACGCGTGGCGGCCGGTGCTGACACGAAAAACCTCCGAGGATCGGGAGCGGGCAACCTGAGAATAACAGAACACGTGAAGAGGTCTTCATGTATACCTGGTCCGCTAAACTTCACCGTTATGGGACATGGCGTCGAGGGCCGCGATCGGCCGATCGCCCGGCTGGACAGTGAGTCCGCCGCGCATGTGGCGACCACCCTGCAAGCCCTGGCGACGCCGAGCCGGCTGCTGATCCTCAGTGAATTGCGCCAGGGGTCGCGGCCCGTCTCCGAACTCGCCGAGGCGGTGGGGATGGAGCAGTCCGCCGTCTCTCATCAGCTCCGCCTGCTGCGCAACCTCGGGCTCGTCACCGGAACCCGCGCCGGGCGCAGCATCGTCTACAGCCTGTACGACACGCACGTCGCACAGCTGCTCGACGAGGCGGTGTATCACAGCGAGCACCTGCGTCTCGGCCTGTCCGATCGACCGCGAACGGCCGGCTGAGAACGTCTTTTCGGCGGCGTGATCCGGTGTATTCGCCGGCTTTCCTTGTCTGCGCCTGTCGATTTCGGCGCTTCGACGGTCTCGCTCGCGCGGATTGGGTCGATCCTGCGATCTCCCCGTCGGGCCTGCTCTCCCAGCGCCGTCGCGCGGTAATTCTCAACGGTTGACAACGCTTCCGCGCTAGCGCACACTGCTCTTATTAGAGAGCGCTGCTCTCAAGCTAGCGAGAGGGCAGTCATGCAGGAACTGTGGAAGTGGGCCAATCTGACCGTCGCGTTCGCCGCGGAGGTGGGCGCGCTGGTGGTGCTGGGACTGTGGGGCTGGCGCGTCGGCGACAACACCGTGGTAAAAGTCGTTCTGGCGCTGGGCATCCCGTTGGCCGCCGCGGTGGTGTGGGGAATGTTCGCGGCGCCGAAGGCGAGTTTCGATATTCCGCTGCTCGCGGTGATCACCAAGATCGTGGTGTTCGGAGGCGCCGCGGCCGCGCTGTGGGGGCTGGGGCACCGGGTGGCCGCGGTCGTTTTCGCGGGCATCGTGATCGCGAATCTGCTGGCGATCAAACTGGGCCACCTGAATTCGTAGCGCGCCGACCCGGAATCCGGGCCGGCGCGTACGGTCACGGCACGACTTCGAAGACGTCGCCCGGATTGACGTAGTCGTAGAAGGCCTTGGCGCCTTCGGGCGTCATCCGGATGCAGCCGTGGGACTGCTCCTCGATCGGTCCGATGTGGGTGGCGATATCGCCGTTGAAGAAGACGGCCCAACGCATTTCGGCGTTGTGCATGGTGCTCCAGTGGTACGGCTCCTTGAACGCGACGTGGAAGGTGCCGGGCGGTGTCTCATACCCGGGCCGCCCGTGCGAGATGGGGGTCGGGCCGTAGACCACGCGGCCGTTGTCCATCAGCCAGCCCTCGTTGGTCGACAGCCGCAGGCACGCGCGCGCCGCGGCCGAACAAGGAGCCGAGATCTGGCCCGGCGGGGAGGGCACGAGTTGCGGAATGCCGGGGATGTCGGGGCCGCCGGGCCACACCGGGTCGGCGCCCGCGGGCACCGTGACAGCGAATCCGGCGGCCGCGATCGCCGTCGCGGCCGCCGCTCGGATCGTCCATCGGGTGATGCTCGTGCAGTTCATATGCGTCCGACCTCTCTACCCGGCCCGCTGTCCGGCCGGGCCGGGCGGCGGGCGCATTCGTCGACAAGCTGGGACGGCACCGTATGCGACCGATGTGTGCTCGATCACAGTGCATAGTTGATCATTGTGACCTGCCGAGCGCGCAGATGGTACGGAAGAATCCGCGTTGTTATCACAAATCGGGCAGGCCGAGTTCCAGGTTGGGTGCGGCGATACCGCCGTCGATCTCCAGAATCTTGCCGGTGAGATAGCTGCCCGCGGGCGAGCAGAGGTAGACGATGCCGGCCGCGATATCGGTCGGATCACCCAGCCGATGCAGCGGCGTATCCGCCTCCATCTTCGCCTTGACCTCGGGATTCTGTGCCACGACCTCGAGTGCGGAGGTCAGCACCGATCCGACCGCGATGGCGTTGACCCGGATCCGCGGCGACAGATCCGCGGCGGCCAGCCGGGTCCAGTGCGCGAGCGCCGCCTTGGCCGTGCCGTAGGCGAGGAAGCCGCGCCCGGGCGCCCGGCCCATCATCGAGGAGATGTTGACCACCGAGCCGCCCTCGCCGGCGAGCATGTGCGGAACCGCCGCGCGGGTGAGGGCGTGCGCGGTGGAGACGTTGAAGCGGAAGGCCTCTTCGAGGAATTCCGGCGAGGTGGTCATGAAGGTGTTCGGCATGGTGCCGCCGACATTGTTGACCACGATGTCGATGCGGCCGAACTCGGTGGCGGCGGCGTCGGCCAGTGCCGTCACGGCGTCGAGGTCCGACAGATCGCAGGCCACGGCGAGGGCGCGCCGGCCCGTCGCGCGGATCTGCTCGGCGACCGCGTCCAGTTGTGACTGGGTGCGCGCGGCGATCGCCACATCGGCGCCCGCCTCGGCCAGGGCGAGGGCGGTGGCGGCGCCGATACCGCGGCCGGCGCCGGTGACGACGGCGACCCGGCCGTCGAGTCGGAATTTGTCCAGGATCATCGCTAGTCCTCTCGTTGGGTGTCCTCGCAGTGTTAAGAATTAGTTCTTAACTGTCAAGGACTAGTGCTCAATTCGCTGGTAGGACGTATCGTACTCAGGGTGGAAGCAGTAAGTGCCCGGGAGCGGTTGATGATGGCGGGGGAACGGTTGATCGCCGAGCGGGGATATCTGGTCCCGCTGCGCGATATCGCCGCCGCGGCCGGGCAGCGCAACAACTCGGCGATCCCCTATCACTTCGGCTCGCGCGACGGACTCGTCGAGGCCGTGGTGGAGCAGCGGCTGGCGACCCTGGAGGTGCGCCGGCTGGAGTTGCTGGCGCAGCGGCCGACCGCGACCGGCGACGATGTGCACACGCTGCTCGACGCGCTGGTCATCCCCATGTTCGAACTGGGAGCGCGGAACGAGAGTTCCTATTACGCAAGGTTTCTCGAACAGATCCGCACCCATCCGGCGGTGTCGGACGCGGCCAATCTGGACAGCGCCGAACGGACCTCGGTGCGGGTGATCGTGGGTGGGCTGGACCGCGCGCTCTCGGACCTGCCGCCGCGCCTGCGGCATCGCCGGCTGCGCAGTCTCACCACGGTGCTGTTCGCGCTGCTGGCCGACCACGAACGGGCCGTCGAGGCGGGCCGGATCGCCGCCGACGACCGCGAGGCCTGGGACCAGGTCATCGACATGCTCGCCGGTTCCCTCACCGCGCCGGTCACGACGCGGGCCCGGTGAATATGTGACGATCGGGCCATGCACAGCGACGCGATCGGATTCGCCGCTCCGATACCGGTATTGCGGATCTACGACGTCGGCCTGGCCTACGAGTTCTACCTGGACTTCCTGGGTTTCACCGTGGACTGGGAGCATCGGTTCGGCGCGAATTTCCCGCTGTACGCGCAGGTTTCGCGCGCGGCGGCCCGGCTGCATCTCAGTGAGCATCACGGCGACGGCACGCCGGGATCGGTGGTGTGGATCGCTGTGGACGATATCGACGCCTGGCAATCCGAGTTGGCCGCGGCGGAATACCGGTACGCCAAACCCGGGCGCCCGGACGACGGCCCCGGCGGCCGGGGTTTCGCCGTGACCGACCCGTTCGGCAACATCCTGCGATTCGCCCAACCGGCCTGAACCGACATCCGGCGGTGGGGCGACGGCTGGCGGCTCACCCGTGCCGCCGATTACCGTGAACACTGTGGATATCGCGCGCGAGCTGCCCGGCGAACGGTCGGTGCCGCGCACCGGATGGCGCACTCAGGGCGGGCCGCTGCTGGCGGCCGGTGCGGTGGTCGCCGCGGCTACGGTGCTGCACTTCCGCGATCCGCACAGCCAGGGGGCGTACGGGATCTGTCCGTTCTATGCGCTGACCGGATGGTGGTGCCCGGGATGCGGTGGATTGCGTGCTGTGCACAATCTCACCGAAGGCCGGGTGCTCGACGCGCTGCACAGCAATGTCTTCGTGCTTCCGCTGCTGCTCACCCTCGCATTGTGGTGGGGACGGTGGGCCCTGGGCCGCTGGCACGGCAGAGCCGACACCGCCTTTCCCTTTACCCTTCGTGGCCAGGCGCAATGGTGGTTGATCGGGCTGCTCGTGGTGTTCACCGTCGCCCGCAACACCCCCTGGGGTACCTGGTTGGCCCCGGTCTAGGCGGGCATGCTGGAAGTATGACCCAGGAAATCGCTGATTCACTGAAGGCTCGGGTGCGCGAGAAGATGCTGCGCCAATTGAACGAGGACGGCGCGCCGGACCCCGAGCAGGACGACCCGCGCCAGATCGCGATCGAGAAGGACCTCGAGGCCATCGAGTCCGTTCCCGACGGCGATCCGCTGATCGAGGAATTGGCCGCCCGCTACCTGGTGCCGTGAATCGGATCGCGCTGGATCAGAGGGTGCACGGCGCCGCGCCGTGCGCCGCCTCGGTCAAACCCGGCCGGGTCTCCGGCAGAGGCGACCACTGTCCGCCCGCATACGTGTAGTTCCACGCAGCGCCGTCTCGAACCAATCGACGCAGCGCCTCGAGCAGTCGATCGACATCCGCGACCGACGTGCCCAGGCCGACGCTTGCGCGCACCGCGCCGTCGACGCCCAGCCGCTGCAACAGTGGATGAGCGCAGAATCGCCCGTCGCGGACGCCGATGCCGAATTCGGCCGACAGATACGCCGCGACGCGGCCGGGCTCGAACCCGTCGACGGTGAACGCCACGATGCCCACACTGTCGGCGCTGTCGGAGAAGATTCGCAATTGCCGCACTCCCGCAACGGTTTCCAGTCCGTCGCGCAGGCGGCGAATCAGGTGGTGTTCGTGCTCGACCACGGCTTGTTCGTCGAGGGCGCTCAACGTTTCGCAGGCCGCCGCGACGGCCGCCGCGCCCAAGACGTTCGGTGATCCCGCCTCGTGCCGCTGCGGTGCGGGCGCCCAGTGCGCCTGTTCGGTGGTGACGGCGGTGACCGCTCCGCCGCCCGCCAGATATGGCGGGGCCGCGTCCAGCCAGTCCCGCCGACCCACCAGCACACCGGCGCCGAAGGGCGCGTACAGCTTGTGCCCGGAGAAGGCCAGATAGTCGATGCCGGTTCCGCCGGATTCCGCGAACGCCTGCAGGTCGATTCGGCGGTGCGGGGCCAGCTGCGCTGCATCGACCAGGATGCGGGCGCCGTGGCGATGGGCGAGTGCGGTCGGTTCCGCCAGCGGCAGCACCTCGCCGGTCACATTCGACGCCCCCGTAATCGCAAGCAGCGCAGCCGGTTCGGCGCACAGCTCGGCCTCGATCCGGTGCAGCGTCTCCGCGATCGTCTCGGCGGCGGGGACCACCCGGCGGCCGCGGCGCGTCCAGGGCAGGAAGTTCGCGTGGTGCTCGATATCGAGCACCACGGTGTCGCCGGGAACGCAGCAGGCCAGCAGATTCAAGGAGTCGGTGGTGTTGCGGGTGAACACCACGACCTGGTCGTCGGCGCAGTTCACCGCCCGGGCGACCGAAACCCGTGCCGCCTCGTAGCAGTCGGTGCTGATGCGGGAGGCGTATCCGGCGCCGCGGTGCACGCTGGCGTAAGAGGGGAGCAGCTCGTTCACACGGTCGGTGACCTGGGCCAGGGCGGGCGCGCTGGCGGCGTAGTCGAAGTTCGCGTAGGTACGGAAACCGCCCTGTACCAACGGAACTCGTAGATCGCACCCGGAGACGCGCGCGATCGGTTCACCGGTGCGGCAGGAACGGGTGGCATTGCCGGCGCAGTCCGGCGCCGAGCAGGTGCAGGCGGCGCCGGAGCGGGAGGCGCAGCCTCGGTGAGAGCAAACCTGTTCCGGGACAACCGTTTCGGCGGTGGCGGCGGCAATTGTCGAGACAGCAGTACGCATCGGGACGATCCCTTTGTTCAGGGACTCCGGATGTGGAGGGTGATCGGAGTCCGCGCTTGCCGTGCTCGATCGAGCAGCGGCCAGGTCGTCACCCGGAGCACCCCACCGCGGAGGAGGGTTGCCGACCAGCTAGCCGGGGCTTGACGCTGGTACTCGTGACCTGAGCCGAGATTGGCAGAATTCGCCGGGCATTGTCAAGCGCCGGCATCCGGCGAGAAGGTGCGCCGCGCCGCGCCGCAATCGCGACATGCGTGAAACAGCTTGTGGCTCAGTCCAATCCGGCCGGGCGATGATAGGTGCCGTTGTAGTACAGCAGCGGGTTGCGCATCGGTTCGCCGCCGGTGTCGTCGTGTACGCGGGTGACCAGTCCGACGACCAGGGTGTGGTCGCCGATCGGGATCAGCCGGTGCACCGTGGCGCGCACCCAGATCGGGGTGCCGTGCAGCACCGGCTCGCCCGTGTCGAGCGTCGACCACAACTCCGGGTCGGCGAAACGCTGTTCGGCGGCACGCGAAAACCGCTGTGCCAGATGCTGTTGATGTTCGCCGAGGAAGTGCACGACGACCGAATCGGCCTCGGTCATCGCGTCGATGGACGAGGAGGTGTGCGCGATGTTGAACGAGATCAACGGCGGATCCAGCGACAGCGAGGCGAAGGAGGTGGCGGTGAATCCCACCGGGCGTTCCGGCCGGCTCAGGGTGACAATCGTCACTCCTGCGGGGTAGTGGCGCATGGCGGCTCGGTACTGCGCTGCGGTGATGCCGTCGTGCTGAGGTCGGAGTCGCTCGGGTTCGAGATCGGCCAGCTCGGCGTCGGGTCGCTGGGAACTGCTCACGCTTCCAACCTACGTCCTGCCCGCTCTCCCGCAATCCCGACCGCTGTCCCGGTGCCGCCGAACTGCCCCGATACGCTGTACGAATGAGTGATTGGAAGGCTTTCGACGTCGAGCGCACCGGTCACGTCGCGCGAGTGACGCTGACCGGACCCGGCAAGGGCAATGCCATGGGCCCGGATTTCTGGAGTGAGTTGCCGCTGATCTTCGGCGAGCTGGACGCCGATCCGGAGATCCGCGCGATCGTGCTCACCGGTTCCGGTAAGCACTTCTCCTACGGTCTCGATCTGCCCGCGATGAGCCCGACCTTCGGTCCGCTGCTGGCCGAGAAGGCCCTGGCCGCACCGCGCACCGATTTCCTCTACGAGATCCGGCGCATGCAGGCCTCGGTGACCGCGGTCGCCGACTGCCGCAAACCCGTGATCGCCGCGATCTCCGGCTGGTGCGTGGGCGGCGGACTCGATCTGATCGCCGCCGCGGATATCCGCCTGGCCAGCGCGGAGGCCAGCTTCAGCCTGCGCGAGGCCAAGGTCGCCATCGTCGCCGACATCGGGTCGCTGCACCGGTTGCCGGGCATCATCGGCGAGGGCCATGTGCGCGAGCTCGCCTACACCGGCAAGGACATCGACGCCGCGCGCGCGGAGAAGATCGGCCTGATCAACGACGTCTACCCCGACCAGGAGGCGGTACTGGCCGCCGC
The DNA here is from genome assembly GCF_001665865.1 of Nocardia sp. 852002-20019_SCH5090214. Classification (NCBI taxonomy): domain Bacteria; kingdom Bacillati; phylum Actinomycetota; class Actinomycetes; order Mycobacteriales; family Nocardiaceae; genus Nocardia; species Nocardia sp. 852002-20019_SCH5090214. The sequence continues at coordinate 25,227 of NZ_LZMK01000193.1, forward strand.
GCACACGCTGGCGGAGGAGATCGCCGCGAACCCGCCGCTGGTCGTGCAGGGCATCAAGGACGTGCTCGATCAGCCCAAGGCCGGCAAGGTGGCCGACGGGCTGCGGTACGTGTCGGCGTGGAACGCGGCCTTCCTGCCCTCGGAGGATCTGACCGAGGCGATCCAGGCCGTCTTCGAGAAGCGCAAGCCGAAGTTCCAGGGCAAGTAGCGCTCGAGCCGGCGGCCTGCCGACACGGCTGCCGAATCGGCGAGGGCGCCCGCGGGACGCATACGCCCGCGAGCGCCCTCGCTCGGTAGGGATGCCCGGCGGCCCGGCGGCACGGGTCGCCGGCGGCACTCAGTGCCCGCCCTGCTCCTGCAGCCGCTTGAACGCCTCATCGGCGAGAGTCTCGGCCTTGGCCCGGCCGTCCCAGCCGTCGACCTTGACCCACTTGCCGGGCTCGAGGTCCTTGTAGTGCTCGAAGAAGTGCTCGATGGCCTTGCGCTCGAACTCCGGGATGTCGTTGACATCCTGGATGTGATCCCAGCGCTTGTCACCGGACGGAACCGCGACAACCTTCTCGTCGCCGCCGGCCTCGTCGCTCATCAGCAGCACACCCACCGGACGGGCCTCGACGATCACGCCGGGGAACACCGACTCGGGCAGCAGCACCAGGCAGTCCAGCGGGTCGCCGTCGGAGCCCAGGGTGTTCTCGATGTAGCCGTAGTCGGCCGGGTAGACCATCGGGGTGTAGAGGTAGCGGTCCAGCCGCACCCGACCCGTCTCGTGGTCGACCTCGTACTTGTTGCGCTGCCCCTTGGGGATCTCGATGGTGACGTCGAACTCCACGTCATCTCCTTCGTCCGATGCGTATGCGTTGATGCGGTACGGCTGCTCGCCGGCGTGTGCCGCGGCCGACTCGCCGACCGGTTCGGTGGGCTGCCGACTCGCCAGCTCGTTCGGTGGAACGCCGGCGAGGTGAGGATAGTGTGGTCGATGCGCGCATGGGTGCGGCAGGGAGCGTCCGCCTCACACGGGTGAATAGGGAGACAGCTGTCACGTGGTAGGTCGAGGTAGGAAGAACATCGGTGGGCTGGCCGCTCGCCGACGCCGCAATATGTGGGTCGCGGTGCTGGTCGCAACCGTTGTCGCCGTCGTCGTGGCCACGGTCGCCCTGGTGACGGTGCGCCCGTGGACCGAGGAATTCCGGCACGGGGGTTTGACGATAGCCGCACCCCCGGCCCCCGTGAAGCCTTTTCCGCAGCTGAATCCCGCCTCGGCGAATGCGCCCGAACCCAGCCGCCAGGGCCTGGCCGATGCCCTGTCCCATGTGGCGACCAGTCCGGACCTGGGCAATTTCGCCGGATCGATCTCCGACCCCGACACCCGCGCCACGCTGTGGAGCGCCGATCCGGACAAGCCGATGATCCCGGCGTCCACCCTCAAGGTCATGACCACGGCGGCGGCCCTGCTGGTCCTGCCGCCGGATCATCGGCTCACCACCCGGGTGGTGGCCGGCTCGGCGCCCGGTGAGGTGGTGCTGGTCGGCGCCGGCGATCCCACCCTGACCGCGCAGGCCGACGGCAAGGGGTACTACCCGGACGGGCCGAAGTTGTCGGATCTGGTGGCCCAGATTCGTGCCGCCGGCCATCCGGTCGACACGGTCGTCGTCGACACCTCGCTGTATTCCGGCCCGACCTCACCGGCCGGCTGGGATCCGGCCGATATCGCGGGCGGTTCATGGGCGCCGATCGAACCGGTGATGATCGATGGCGGTCGCCTCGACCCGCTGGTCGAATATTCGCCGCGTTCGGCCACTCCCGCCTTGGACGCGGGTCGCCGGCTGGCGCTGGAGCTGGGCGCCGACCCCGCGAAGGTACGGCTCGGCAAGGCCGCGCCCGGCGCCGCCGAACTGGCCCACGTGGAATCCGCGCAGCTGCGAGACCGGTTGCGGGACATGATGATTCACTCCGACGATGTGCTCGCCGAGACGATCGGCCGGGAGATCGCCGCGGCGACCGGTGGTGAGCAGTCGTTCGCCGGTGCCGCCTCCGCCACCTTGACGGCGTTGAAGGCGGCGGGTTTCGACACCGCGGGCGTCACCCAGATCGACAACAGCGGACTGTCCACCGACGACCGGGTTCCGGCGCGATTGCTCGACCGGATCATCGCCGAGTCGGCCGCGTCCGCGCAGCCGGGCGGTGCGGATCCGGGCGGGACCGCCGCGCCCTCGGTCGTCGACACCGGTGACACCGCCGCGGTCGCCTCTCCGCTGGCGCCGCTGCTGGACTATCTGCCGGTCGCCGGCGGTACCGGATCGCTGGCCGTGCGGTTCGTCGACGGCGGCCCCGAACGCTCCGGAGCGGGCTGGGTGCGCGCCAAGACCGGAACTCTGTCCGTGTCGAGCGCGTTGGCTGGATATGTGTTGGATCGCGACGGCCGGGTCATGACCTTCGCGCTGATGTCGAACGATCGGCCCCCCGAGGCCAGCCGTCCGGCATTGGACGCCGTCGCCACCACGCTTCGCAACTGTGGATGCTCCTGACGGGTGGAAATGCGATGACCGGATCCGGTGACCCCGCCGATGGCCGTACCGCCGACGATGCCGCGGTCGCCGGTCGCGAACCCGTGGAGGTGGCGACGAACTCGGCCGCGAAGCGCTCGGTGCTGGCCGGCTCGGTCGATTGGCAGCTGGCCGCACGCGCCGGTAGCGCCGTCGTGCCGTCCGGTCCCCGCACCACGCGGTATTCGGCCGAACAGGTCGTCCAGGAACTGTCCGAGGCGTCCGTGCGGGCCGAGGGCCCGGTGCGCGAGGTGAGTCTGCTCCTCGACGACCAGCCCGTTCCGCAGGCCACGATCGTCGATCGCCGCGGCTGGATCCGCGCGGCCGCCGAATCCATGTCCGAACTCACCGGGTCCGCCGACGACGAGCGCGGCCGTTTCGCCGGGAAACCGGCCGGTGTTCAGGCCGGGGCGATGCTGGCCTTCCTGTCCACCGCGATCCTCGGCCAATACGACCCGTTCAGCGGGCCGGACGGCACCCTGTTGCTGGTCGCCCCCAACATCATGGCGGTGGAACGCGCGCTCGGCGTCTCGCCCAGCGACTTCCGGCTGTGGGTGTGCCTGCACGAGGTGACGCATCGGGTGCAGTTCTCCTCGGCGCCCTGGCTGGGCGACTACATGAAGAGCAACGTCGACACTCTCGGCGCCGTCGGCGACGAATCGGTGAACGAGGTGCTGACCCGGCTGATGGAGGAGTTACGCCGCCGGCGCGACAACGGTGTCAGCGACGATCCGGCCGATCGCGGCATCCTCGGCCTGCTGCGCGCCACCCAGCCACCGCCGCAGCGCGAGGCACTGGACCGGCTGCTCATGCTCGGCACGCTGCTGGAGGGCCATGCCGACCACGTGATGGATGCCGTCGGCCCGGCCGTGATCCCCACCGTCGCGCAGATCCGCGAGGCCTTCGATCAGCGCCGGCGGCGCCCGGCCAATCCGGTCCAGCGCCTGTTGCGTGCCCTGCTCGGCGTCGATGCGAAGGTCGCGCAGTACGTGCGCGGCAAGGCATTCGTCGACGAGGTCGTCGGCAAGGTCGGCATGCAGCGGTTCAACACCGTCTGGACCGACGCCGACACCCTGCCCCGGCCCGACGAGATCAGCACCCCGCAACGATGGATCGACCGAGTCCTGGGATGAACCCGGCGGATCTGCCCGCGGAGGCGCCGAGAACGGATCCGGTGTCGGCGGCGCAGATCCGATCGCCCGACCATGCGCAATCGCCGTCGGCGTCCGAGCCGGTCCGGCTGGGCGCACAGGAGGCGCGGGCAGTGGAGCCGGCACGGTTGCCCGAGACCCGAGCCGTCTTGGTCATGCGGCACGCGGTGCGGGATTGGCTTGTGCGCTACGCGCCGGACGGAGTGGTTGCCGTCGCGCTCTCCGGCGGGGCGGATTCGCTCGCACTGACGGCTGCGGCGGTGGCCGAGGCCGCGGCGGTCGACGCGCTCATCGTGGACCACGGGCTGCAGGACGGGTCCGCGGAGGTCGCCGCCGAGGCGGCCGCCGTCGCCCGGCGACTGGTATGCCGATCCGCGCGGGTGTGCCGGGTGCGGGTGAGCGGCGCGGGTGGCCCGGAAGCCGCCGCCCGGGAGGCGCGCTATCGGGCCCTGGACGCGGCGCGCGCCGGGCTCCCGGTGCTGTTCGGGCACACCCTCGACGACCAGGCGGAAACCGTGCTGCTCGGATTGGCGCGCGGATCGGGTCCGCGTTCGATTCGCGGGATGACGGAATTCGACGAGCCCTGGGGCCGGCCGCTGCTGGGTGTGCGGCGCGCGGTCACTCGGGAGATGTGCCGGGATCTGGGCCTGGTGCCGCACGAGGATCCGCACAACGCCGCCCCCGAATTCACCCGTGTCCGGCTGCGGACCGAGGTGCTCCCGCTGCTGGAAGAGGTCCTGGGTGGGGGTGTGGCGCCGGCGCTGGCTCGCACGGCCGCGCACCTGCGCGAGGACGGCGAGGCGCTCGATGCGATTGCCGATCGATTGCTGATCGACGCGCGTGATGGTTCGTCACTGTCGGTCGAGACACTCGCCACGATGCCGTCCGCGATTCGTCGGCGTGTCATCCGGGCCTGGCTGCTCGACGGCGGTGCAAAAGCCTTGACGGACAAGCATTTACGCGCGGTCGAGTCCTTGATTACCGAGTGGCACGGCCAGGGCGGCGTCGCGGTCGGCGGAGGAATGCCGGGGATCAGGTTGGTTGCCAGGCGCGAACGTGGCAGGCTGACGTTGGCGTTTGCACGATAACGACCCGAAGGGAAGCCAGCACACGTGTACGGGGACGACATAGCGTCGGTGCTGATCACCGAGGAGCAGATCCGAGCCAAGGTCGACGAGCTGGCCGAACTGATCGCGAAGCGATATCCCCCCGACGCGCCCGAGGGTGATCTGCTGCTGGTCGGCGTGCTCAAGGGTGCGATCTTCTTCATGACCGAGCTGGCGCAGGCGCTGCCGATCCCGACGCAGATGGAGTTCATGGCCGTCTCGTCGTACGGGTCGTCCACCTCGTCCTCGGGCGTGGTCCGGATTCTGAAGGATCTGGACAAGGACATCGCCGGGCGCAACGTGCTGATCGTCGAGGACATCATCGACTCCGGTCTCACGCTGTCGTGGCTCATGCGAAACCTCTCCAGCCGCAACCCCGCCTCGCTGGAGGTGGTGACGTTGCTGCGCAAGCCCGATGCCCTGCGCACCCACATCGAGGTCGCGCACGTCGGCTTCGACATCCCGAACGAATTCGTCGTCGGGTACGGACTGGACTACGCCGAGCGTTACCGCGATCTGCCCTACATCGGCACCTTGAACCCGCGGGTCTACAGCGCCTGAACTGGGCACATGACCGAATTGGTGACCGAATTCCGCCGGACTGTGGCGAAAATCACCGTTTGAAGATGTTCCCTGCGCAATCGCTATCGATGGAAGTTGCTGGTCGGCCCGGATAGTGGGCCGTCTCGGCGACGGAGATCTACGCGCTGCGCCGAAAGTGACATCACCGCTGGTCGTCGCGCGCGGTGAAGTCGTTTCATCGGCTCTCGGCGACGACAGTCGCGTTCGCTGGAAATTTTCCGAGGCGATTGTGCTGGAGTTATGGCGGAGCCCTATGCTGTCGGTAACAAACCGTTTGGCTGTTTCTGACCCTCTATTCGGACTCGAAGGTCTAAAGCGGCTGGATTTCCAAGACCGATTCTGATAGCAAGGTGCTATGGACCCGCATTTGCGCGACCTGCGGTACTTCGTCGCCGTCGCTGAGGAACTGCATTTCACCAATGCCGCCCAGCGGCTGCACATCGCTCAACCCACCCTGTCGCGGCAGATCCGCCAGCTCGAGCGTCAGCTCGACGTCGTCCTGTTCGATCGCAATCAGCGCAGCGTGGCGCTGACCGTCGCCGGTAAAGAGCTGCTCGAGGGCGCCCGCCGCATCCTGGAGCTCTGGGAGGTCACCAACGTGGCTCTCCAGGAAGCCGGCGAGGTGTTGCGGGTCGGTATCCAGAGCTCGATCGGACGCGGTCTGATCGCCGAACTGGAAAGTGCCAGCGGACATCGGCTGGCGCTGCATTCGGCATCGTGGACCGATCCCTCCAGCGGCCTCGCGGGCCGGCAGGCCGATCTGGCGTTGATGTGGCTGCCGGTGCCCGATTCCGGGCGCTACCGCTGGCAGGTGCTGCGCACCGAGGCGAGGTGGGTGCTTCTCCCGGAAAATCACCGGCTGGCCGATCAGGAGACGATCGAATTCGCCGATCTGATCGACGAACCGTTCATCGCGATGCCCGCCGAAGCCGGTGCGGCACGCGACTTCTGGCTCGGCGGCGACGCCCGCGGCGGCCGCCAGGCCAAGATCGGCGGCGAGGCCGCCACGGCCGAGGAGCGGCTCGAGGCCGTCAGCCTCGGACTCGGGGTCTGCCTGCTGGCCGAGAACAACGTGCCGATGTATCGATGGCCCGGGCTCACCGCCCGCCCGGTCGCCGGCCTCGCGCCGTGCGAACTCGCGATGGTGTGGCGCGCGGACGACGACCGGCCGACCATTCTCGACTTCGCCAATCGCGTTGTCGCCGGGGGCTTCTCCGTCGTCGAAGACGACCGATAACGCGACCGAACGATAGGCGCTGTCAGGCGGTGCGTTGCCAGGGCTGGGCCGCCTCCAACTGGGCGGCCAGCCGCAGCAGCGTCGATTCACTGCCGGGTGGCCCGGCCAGCTGTGCCGCCACCGGCGTCCCGGTGCGCGGATGCAGTCCCATCGGGACGCTCGCCGCGGGCCAGCCGACCAGATTCCACAGCGGCGTGAACGGCGAGAAGCGAACGTTGGCAACGACATTGGCCAGCCAGCCGCGGGCGTGCCAGTTGCGTGCCGCAGGAGCGGGGGCGGCCAGGGTCGGGGTGATCACCACATCGTGCTGCTCGAAGAAGTCGAGCAGCCGCGCCTCGAGCCGATCGACCTGATTCGGCCGGACCAGACCGGCCCTCAGCACCGCCCGGCCCAGCGCGATATGCACGCGGCTGCGGCGTTGCAGCAGTTCCGGATTCGCCACCGCACCGGCCTCGCGCGCCGCATTGGCCAGCCAGCGCCACGCCAGCGCGGTGGTGGCGCCCTGGTAGGGCAGTGCGGCGGGAGCGACGCCGTGGCCGGCCTCCCCGGCGAGCCGGGCGGCGGTCTGCGCGGCCGCCGCCCAATGCTTGTCCACCCGTACCAGCGGGGACGGCGATCCGGTCGCGATCGCGATGCGCAGCGGCGTCGGCGGTTCCAGATCGGCCAGGGCGGGCCGGTCGGCCAGCACCGAAAGCATGAGTGCCGCATCGGTGACCGTGGTCGCGAGCACTCCGTTCTCGGTCATGCCGCTCCAGGAGTCGACACCGACCTGGGCCGGGACCACGCCGCGCCCCGGCTTGATGCCGAATACGCCGCAGCACGCGGCGGGTATGCGCACCGACCCGAGTCCGTCGTTACCGTGGGCCACCGGCACGAGTCCGGCGCCGACCGCGGCGCCCGACCCACCCGAGGAGCCGCCGGCGCTGTAGCGAATATTCCACGGAGAACGCACAATTCGCTCGGGCGTGTCGGAGGTGCCCCAGAGCCCGCCCTCCGGCATCTCGGTCAGACCGACCACGACCGCGCCCGCGGCGCGCAACCGCCGCACCACCGGATGATCCGAGCCGGCGGGGACGCCCGACCCGGCGCGCGACCCCGCGGCCGTGATCTCACCGGCCACATCGATGTTGTTCTTCACCGCGACGGGAACGCCGGCCAGCGGGAGGATGTCGAGATCCGCGCGGTCGGCCAGGGCCCGGCTCTCGGCCCGTGCCCGCTCCGCGCGGACGGTGTGGAAGGCGCCTACTCGCGTATCGCCTCCGGCGATGCGATCCAGCGCGGCGTCGACGACCTGCCCGGCGGTGACCAGACCGTCGCGCACCGCGGCGGCGATCGCGGTGGCGGTCGTCAATGTCGCCGGGTTCGGGACGGTCTCGGCGGGGTCCGCGGCATCGCCCACGGGGAGCGGCTCGACGTCCGCCGGCCGCGCGGGCGCGTCGGGCCGCTGGGCCGGGTCCGCCGACTGCCCGGTGTCGCCGGGGTGCTCAGGGGGCGCGGCCTGTGCCTTCACGGTGGCTGCGTCCTCCGCCGGTACTGCGGCGGTGGGCGATCGCGACGGGTCGGCCGGGGCGGTCGCCTCGGCGTCGGCAGGAGAATCCTGCTGGAGCTCAGCTGTTTCGGATTCGGAACCGGAGCCCGGAACCGCTGCTTCCGTACCGGTGGTTTCGTCTGCGTCCACTGCTACCTCCCGGGTGGCGCGCGAGACGGCGTTCGATATCGCGTCGGCTAGTGCGGTGCCCTCGTTGTGCATATGTCAAAGCCCCCGTCGCGTTGTGGTCGATATGGGCTGTTTCGATGTTGTCGCGCAAGTTATCACTTTCGGCGATGCACACCGTCGATGATCACAGGGCGTGGCGGATGGTGCCGCGAAACCACGACCGCGTCGACGTCGAATGCACGGTGGCCGCGGCGCCACTGGACACCGCGGCCGGACAGCTCGTTTCGCTCCGCGCTATTCGGTTCCGCTGCGGACCCGTTCCTCGTACGCCTTGCGGGCCGCCGAATCGACGTCGCCGAGGAAGGTCTGCTGCGCGCCCAGGGCACGCCCGATCGCATCGCCCACCGATTCCGGCAGCAACCCGACCACCTGCGAGATGGCGCCGGCCACCCTGGTCACGCGCACCTTCGACTTCGGCGCCACCAGGAGTTTCGCGATGGCCTCGGCGATCTCCTCCGGCTCGGCCGGGCGCATCAGCTTCGGCGCCGAAACACCCGATCCCAGTTCGGTGTTCGTCAGCGTCGGCAGCACCGAGGAGAACGACACGCCGGTATCGCGGTACTCCTCCCGCAGCGTGTCGGTGAAGCCCAGGACCGCGTGTTTGGTGGCGTTGTAGGTCGCCAGGCCGGGGATGTGGGTCTCCCCGGCGAGGGAGGCGATGTTGATGATGTGGCCGCTGCGCCGCGGCAGCATCCGGGCCAGCGCCAGCTTCGAGCCGAGGATGACGCCGTAGACATTGATGTCGATGATGCGGCGGGTCAGCGCATCCGGTTCGTCGACCACCTTGCCGGTGGGCATGATGCCGGCATTGTTGATCAGCACATCGATCGGGCCGAGCGCCCGTTCCACCTCGTCGAGGAAACTGCTGAACGACTGCTGGTCGGTCACGTCCACTCGGCCGTAGTGGTCGAAATCGTGGTCGGTGCCGGACTGTTTGACGGCCGTCTCGTCCACGTCGCCGATGGCGATCTTCGCTCCGAGTTGCTGCAGCCGCGTCGCGGTCGCCAGGCCGATACCGCGGGCACCGCCCGTGATGACGACGACCTTGCCGTTGATCTTGCCGAAGTCGGTCACTTCTTCCCTCCGACCGTGTCGAGCATGTCCTTGATACCCAGCCGGCGCATGCCACGCGCACCCGCGGCGCGCATCGCGGCCAGCGCGAATCCGAGTTTGGTGGTGTTGTACGGGAACCACATGAGTTCTTTTTCCTGCGTGGGCAGGATCGGCACGGTGATGGCCTGTTTGCGGCAGTATTTGCGCACGCCGTCGGCGCCGCCCCAGCGCGCGCCCACACCGGACTGCTGCCAGCCGCCCATGGGCAGCGCGAAGCTGAACATGTTGGCGAAGACGTCGTTGATATTCACCGCGCCCGCATTCAGCTGACGCGCAATGCGTTCCCCGCGCGCCTTGTCGCCGGTCCACACCGACGCGGACAGGCCGTAGATCGAATCGTTGGCCAGCCGAACGGCTTCGGCCTCATCGGCGACCTTCATCACCGGGATGGTGGGGCCGAAGGTCTCCTCGGTCATACAGCTCATCGAGTGGTCGACGTCGGCCAGCACGGTCGGCTGGTAGAAGGTGCCCACACCGGTGGCCTTGCCGCCGGTCACGGCCCGCGCACCCTTGGCGATCGCATCCTCGACGTGGTCGGTGACGATGGATTTCTGCGCGTCGTTGGCCAGCGCGCCGACATCGTATTTCGGCTCCCGGCCGTCGGCGCCCTGCCGCAGTTCGCGCACGTGCGCGGCCAGCTTCTCGACGAAGGTGTCGTAGATCGGCGCCTCGACGTAGACACGCTCGACCGAGATGCACACCTGCCCGGCGTTGAACAGGCCGCCGAACGCGACGCCGTAGGCGGCGCGGTCGATATCGGCATCGGCCAGCACGATCGCCGGATCCTTGCCGCCGAGTTCCAGGCTGTAGGGGATGAGCCGCTCCACGCAGGCGGCGGCGATCCGCTTACCGGTCTTCGTCGACCCCGTGAACTGCACGTAGTCGACGTTGTCGACGACCGCCGCACCCGTCTCGCCGGCGCCGGTCACCACGGCCAGCACCGGCGGCGCACCGATTTCGGACCAGCCGCGCGCCAGTTCCAGTGCGGACAGCGGAGTCACCTCGGAAGGCTTGAGGACGACCGCCGCACCCGCGGCCAGCGCCGGAATCACGTCGATCACCGGCATCGCCAGCGGGAAGTTCCACGGCGTGATCACACCGACCACGGGATAGGGCCGGTAGGCGGTGGTCAGCTTCTTGACCCGGGCCAGCGGGCTGTGCGGGGAGGGATGTTCGTCGGAGAGGAATTTGCCTGCGCGCCGGGCGTAATAGCCGGTGAGGTCGACCGAGAAGCTCGGATCGATCAGCGCGTCGACGCGGGCCTTGCCGGTTTCCGACTGCAGCACATCGGCGAGATGATCGGTGTGATCGATGATCCAGTCCTGCAGCTTCAGCAGCCATTCCTTGCGGCCCTCCGGCCCGATGGCCTCCCATTCGGGCTGGTAGAGCCGCAATTCGCGCACCTTGGCGGCCACCGCGTCGGCCGATTCGGCGGGGACGGTGCCCACCAGCTCGCCGGTCGCGGGGTTGCGTACCTCGATCTCGGTGGCCACCGCGGTCGCGACCGCCCTCGCCTGCGGCCCGGATGAGGAGGCCTGCTCGGCGGCGGCCGGTGCCGATTTCTCGGCGGCCGCGGTGCGCGACTTCGCAGGGGTGCTCGACTTCGCGGCCGGGGCGGACTTGGCCGCCGACTTCGCGGGCGTCTTCTTGGCCGCGGTGCGGCCTGCGGTCTTGCGGGCGGCCGGCTTGTCGGCGCCGGTCGGCTTCCCGGCCGTGGATTCGCCGGGTGACGGTTCGGTATTCGGCACGATGCTGTCTCTCCCCACGTGCGCTGCGCTGCGAACGGTTGACATTGTGAATCACTTCACTGATCTATGATCGTGTCACAATGAATCGCGCGCTGCTTGGTCTTTGCGGTCAAGGACTCGCGCGGAATTTGGCACCAGAGCACAACTTTTCGCCGCCGGTGACAGGTGGTCGGCGGCTGCGGAACGAGATCGTGTGACGGAGGGGGATCGGTGATGGCGACAGCTGCGTCCGATGTGGCGGTGCGGCAGTGGATGGCCGATTTCGTCGCCGAGACACTGCGCGGGGAGACCCTCGAACAGATGGTGGCCCGGCTCGACGCGCAGATCATCGGCCGCGTACCGGAGCTGACCGATCGTGATCTGCGCCGCGACCTGGAATCCAGCACCCGGGCGCATGCCCTGGCGGTGCTCAGCGGTCTCACCCAGGACGCGATGGACTACGCGGTTCCCGAGCAGGCACACGCGTTCGCGCGCACTCTGGCCCGCCGTGGCTACGACCTGCGGCTGCTGCTGCGGGTCTACCACGCCGGCCAGGAGGCCGCGAACGATTACATGACCGAGGTGATCGACGAGCGCCGACTGCCCGAGCAGTTCGAACGCTCGGCGCTGATCCGGCTGTTCGAGCGCTCCACCCGCTGGGTCAACACCTCCGTCGAGGCGTTGACCGACACCTATATGCAGGAGCGGGAGCGCGGTCTGCGCGCTGCGCTCAACCAGCGCACCGAAATCGTGCGCACCTTGTTGTCGGGGGAGGATGTCGACGCGGACTACGCCTCGGCGCGGCTGGGTTTCCGCCTCGCGCAACGCCAGGTCGCGATCGTGCTGTGGACCGATCCCGCCGCGCGCGGGGCCGCTGCGTTGCTGTCCGCCGCGGCGGACGGGTTCGCCGGCTGGATCGACGCCCCCGGCGCGGGCGACGGCGAGGATGCCCCGACCGGGCTGCCCGGTAATGCAGTCGCAGGAAACGATGGCCGCGCGGGGGAGCGTGCCCCGGGTGACGACCGGCTGGCGGGTGGCAGCGACGAACTCGGGCGGCTGGAACGTACGGCCACGCGGCTGGCCAACGCGCTCGGCGGGGTCGGCGTCCTCACCGTCCCGGCCGGATCGGCGGCGCTGTGGGCGTGGATCGCGGCCGATGCCGAGGCGGTCGCGGCGGTCGCCGCGGATATCGTCGCCGCCCCGATGCGCCTCACACTGGGTTCGTCCGGGACGGGCGTGGCGGGGTTCCGGCAGAGCCACCGCGAGGCGATCGCGGCCCGGCAGGTGGCCGAGCGCGCGGCCGTCGAACTCGGCCGGGTGCTGCCGTACGCGCAGGTCGAACCGGCATATCTGGCCGGTGCGGACGTCGCGGCGATGCGTGCGCTGATCCGGCGGGAGCTCGGACCGCTGGCCGCGCCGGATGCGAGTTCGGCGCGGCTGCGCGAGACGCTGCTCGCCTATCTGCGCTGCCACCGCAGCCCGGAGGGCGCGGCGGCGCGCCTGGGTGTGCACAAGAACACGGTCCGCTACCGCGTTCAGCGCATCGAGGAAACGCTCGGGCGCCGCATCGAGGAATGCGGGCTGCGACTCGAGCTCGCGCTGGAATGCGTCGCGGTCTACGGGGTGTGAGCGCTCAGACCCGGTCTCCGGTCGCGCGCAACGGCGGTTCCGCCGCCGCGGTCACCGGATGGTCGGGCAGTTCCGCCAGCAACGTCGTCGTTGCCGCCGCCACCGCGGCCACCGCCTTGTCGAAGGCCGGCTTCGTGACATACGACAGACCGGTCAGGCCACCCACCTTCCGCACGTATTCCTGTGCGGCAGCAAAGATTTCCTGCTCGGTGGCACGGGGTTCGAGCCCGCGCAGCACGGTGATGTTGCTCATGGCGCCGAGAGTAGCCCTAGGTAGGGGCTTGCGGCGCCCGATGAAACGGCAAATGTGAAAAATGTGTGTATCGGACTGCGACGAAGCGTCCAGAAGCCTCGAAATCCGCCTCTAGAGCGCCCCGATCGGTGAACGCGGCGAATCGTGCGGGTCACAGTCGACACGGCATCGGGAGATAATCGAACTCCCGCATCGCCGATACGACACAATCGGAACCATGGCTGCCCGCGACATGCCGACCCTGACCACATTCCCCTACCCGGAACTGGACGAGCGCGAGGACGACCACTGGTCCGGCGCTCAGGTTTCCGACGACGAATTGCGCGCGCTGTCCCTGGGGGCGTTCTATTCCGCCCGCTGGGACGCGTTCCACGACGCGCTGTTGCTCGGGCCCGAGCGGGAACATCCGCTCGGCGACCGCCGCGAACTGGCCATCGACACCCTGACCGGAGCCTGGGGAATCACCGACGGGACCGAGGCGATGGCGTCGATGGAACAGTTGCTCGAAGGGATGCACGCGCCCCTGTACGCATTGGTCCATCCGCTGGTCAACGCGGCCCTCAACTCGCCCGAACGCGACCGCTTCGGTGAACGCGCCGATCGGCATCGCGCGTTCCTGCGGCAGGTCGGGGCGTTCCGGGGAATGGACAATCCGGAGGCGCTGGTTCGCGACTACGACATCTGGTCCCAGGCGATCAAACTCGATCTGACCGGCCATCTGGTGCAACCGCTGCCGGCCGATATCCAGGCCTGGGACCTCGCCCGGGTGGTGGCGGTGGCACGAATGGCCTTCACCGCCGGCTACCTCAAGGCCGATACCGCCTGGGATTATGTGATGCGCGCCCTGCCGCCGGCGCAGAAGCGCTACCGCAATTGGCGGCAGTTCGGCGACGCCTATCTCACCGGCTGGACCTACTGGCAGGCCTGCGAGGATCTGGCCGAACTCAAGTCCGGCGGCACCGATCGGCGGCTCGAACTGGTTCGACTATGGATGCGGCCGACCAGTCCGTGGCGGCGCATCGCACTCCAAGGGGAGTAGCACTCCAAGGCGAGTAGCGCGTCTCAGTCGGGGAGCGAGCGCAGGATCCCGCGGCCGTAGCGCTGGAACTGCGCATCGTCGACCATCGCCAGTGAATGACGCTCGACCAGCAGTTCCCACTCCGAATACAGCTGTGCCACACCGGGGTCCGGCGGCGCTACGGCGCCGTCGGCGGACTCGCGCTGAATCGCGAAATTCACCGCGCCGACGATCCGATCGGTATCGGCCCGGTCGGTCCCCAGAAAACTCAGCGTCCGGTTGCCGTCGGTGAGGTCGATGCCGTAATCACCACCCGGCTCGTCGCCCGAACCCTTGCCGACCTCGGCCGAGATCAGCGCGGAAACCGGCATCTCGTGCGCGTAGCGGGGAGTGGATCCGATCGAGAGCAGCAGCACCCGGTCGGTGGTGACGGCCATCAGCCCGCGCCCCCGTCCGGCCGGCGGGACCGCGGTGACCATCGCCGTCTCCAACATGAATTCCTCAGGTGTGACCATCGTGTGCAGCGCTCCGGCGGCCGCGCGGGTCTCGCGCCGCGGCGCCATCCGCCGGACCGCGCGGTCCACGTCGGCCCGGGTCGGCCCGGTCTTGCCCCAGACCGGCGCGGGAGGCACCAGATCGGGGGCCGACATATCGATGCGCTGGGTGGACAGGATCTGGGAGTTGATCCGCTCCACGATCACGGTCGCGGCCGGTACGTCGTGTTCGGCGATCAGCACCGGGAGCGGGGTGCGGTCGGCCGGGACGCCGGTGAGGACCGGACTCGGATAACGCAGATAGATCTCGATCACGACGGCGTCGTCGGCGCGCCGGTTCAGCCGGACCTTGAGCAGGTCCGACACCGGTACGTCGAGCACCCGCTCGCCATCGGTGCCCGGCCGCAGAACCTGGAGTCGCCCGCCGCCGTGGCGCAGTATCGCTGTGGGTGTCCGTAGCTCGACTATGTCCATACCCCCTGCGTTCGTCCTGTGTTGTCGCTCACAATAGGTCGTGCATGCCATGATTGGGACCACTTGGACGGACACCGTGACGTGATCGCCCGATAGGCCGGGAACCACCAGCGTTCTCCGACCGTTTACCTGTTGAACTGCATCAGCTGCCGAACTGCGCGATGTATCGAGTAGACCGTACGCGGTAACGTGGCTTGTCCGCATCCGTTCTGCCCGACCCGGTCGGTGCCGGTATGGATACGGCCCCGCCCGACGCATAGTAGGCATACACCGGAAACACCGGAAAGGACTGGCCCGCCGGCCGACGCTCTATGAACCGCAAGACAGTGTTTCGCAACCTGGCCATAGTCGCGGGCATCCTGCTCGTGATCTATCTGGTCAGCTACTTCAGCAACGACACGCGCGGCTGGAAGAACGTCGATACCTCGGTGGCGCTCACCCAGCTTGCCGACAAGCAGAACGTCAAGCAGGTCCAGATCGATGACAAAGAACAGCAGCTGCGCATCACCCTGAAACAGGGCAACGACGCCACCGGCGGCCAGACCCAGATCATGGCCAAGTACCCCGGCGGCAGCGAGGTCTCCGCGCAGATCCTGCGCGACGTGCAGCAGTCCGGAGCGCCGTTCAACACCGCGGTCAAACAGGACAGCTGGTTCACCCAGGTGCTGCTGTTCGTGCTGCCGATGGTGATTCTGCTGGGTCTGTTCGTCTTCGTGATGGCCCGGATGCAGGGCGGTGGTCGCGGCGGCATGATGGGCTTCGGTAAATCCAAGGCCAAACAGCTGTCGAAGGATATGCCCAAGACCACATTCGCCGATGTGGCCGGTGCCGACGAGGCCGTCGAAGAGCTGTACGAGATCAAGGACTTCCTGCAGAATCCGGCTCGCTACCAGGCGCTGGGCGCCAAGATCCCCAAGGGCGTGCTGCTCTACGGCCCGCCCGGAACCGGTAAGACGCTGCTGGCCCGCGCGGTCGCGGGTGAGGCCGGGGTGCCGTTCTTCACCATCTCCGGTTCCGACTTCGTCGAGATGTTCGTCGGCGTCGGCGCCTCCCGCGTGCGTGACCTGTTCGACCAGGCCAAGCAGAACAGCCCCTGCATCATCTTCGTCGACGAGATCGACGCGGTCGGCCGCCAGCGCGGCGCCGGCCTCGGCGGTGGGCACGACGAGCGCGAGCAGACGCTGAACCAGTTGCTGGTCGAGATGGACGGTTTCGGCGACCGCACCGGTGTGATCATCATCGCGGCCACCAACCGCCCGGACATCCTGGACCCGGCGCTGCTGCGCCCGGGCCGCTTCGACCGCCAGATCCCGGTCGGCAATCCCGACCTCGCCGGTCGGCGCGCGATCCTGCGGGTGCATTCGCAGGGCAAGCCGATCGCCCCCGATGCCGATCTGGACGGCCTCGCCAAGCGCACCGTCGGCATGTCGGGTGCGGATCTGGCCAACGTGATCAACGAGGCGGCGCTGCTCACCGCCCGTGAGCACGGCAACGTCATCACCGGACCGGCGCTGGAGGAATCGGTCGACCGCGTAATCGGCGGCCCGCGGCGCAAGAGCCGGATCATCAGCGAGCACGAGAAGAAGATCACCGCCTACCACGAGGGTGGTCACACCCTGGCCGCGTGGGCGATGCCGGATATCGAGCCCGTCTACAAGGTCACCATCCTGGCCCGCGGTCGCACCGGCGGGCACGCCATGACCGTGCCCGAGGACGACAAGGGCCTGATGACCCGTTCGGAGATGATCGCCCGCCTGGTGATGGCGATGGGTGGCCGCGCCGCCGAGGAGTTGGTCTTCCACGAGCCGACCACCGGCGCCTCGTCCGATATCGACCAGGCGACCAAGATCGCGCGTGCCATGGTCACCGAATACGGCATGAGTGCCCGGCTGGGCGCGGTGCGCTACGGGCAGGAACAGGGCGACCCGTTCCTGGGCCGCACGATGGGCACAGGCTCTGACTATTCGCATGAGGTGGCCCGCGAAATCGACGAGGAGGTGCGCAACCTCATCGAGGCCGCGCACACCGAGGCCTGGGCGATCCTCAACGAATATCGCGACGAACTCGACGCGCTGGCCACCGCGCTGCTGGAGCGCGAGACCCTGCACCGCAAGGACCTCGAGCAGGTACTCGCCACCGTCGACAAGCGTCCGCGCATCACCGCCTTCAACGATTTCGGTGAACGCGTGCCCTCGGATCGGCCGCCGGTGAAGACCCCGCGCGAACTCGCCGCCGAACGCGGTGAGCCGTGGCCGGAGGAAGCCGAGACCCGCAAGCCGAACCAGCAGCCCGCGCCGCAGCCGGTGCCGACCAACGGTTATCCGCAGGAGGGCCATCGCAACCCGGCCCCGGCTCCGACCGGCTACAGCTATCCCGCCCCGCAGCCCGGAAACTACCCGCGGCCCGCGGGTGGCCCGGGATATCCGCGGCAGAGTACGCACGGCTCCCGGCCGGATTACGGCGCTCCCGCCGGCTGGTCGGCTCCGGGCTGGCCTCCGCAGGAGGATCCGTCCGCGGGCGGATCGCCGCAGCAGCCGGAGTACGGCGGCGCCCCTCAGGGCGGCGGCTCGCAGGGATACGGCGAGCCTCAGCGCTATGGCGAGCCGCAGCGTTACGGCGGCGGTCATCGCCGGCCCGAATGGCCCGGAGATCAGGACGGATCGACGCAGAACGGCACTCAGGATCACGGCGATTGGGACGGACCGAACAGCCACCGCTGACCGGCTGCGATTAGGCTCGACGGTCGAACCGCGCTGTCGGCGCGTTGATTTACGTGATTGTGGAGGTGTCCTCGTATGTCGGCCAACAACAGCGCTCCCGCCGGGTCCGATTCGGCGTCGGGCGCGGGTGCCGCCGTGGTTGCGGAGGAACCGGCCCTGATCGCGCTGGGTACCGGTCGGCCCTTCGACCAGAAGCGGGCCGAGGCCGCGGTACGTGAACTACTGGTCGCGGTCGGGGAGGACCCCGACCGCCCCGGGCTGATCGATACTCCCGCCCGGGTCGCGCGCGCCTATCGCGAGATGTTCGCGGGCCTGTATGTGGAACCTGATTCGGTGCTGAACACCACCTTCGACGAAGGGCATCAGGAATTGGTGCTGGTGCGCGACATCCCGATGTACTCGACCTGCGAACATCACCTGGTGTCCTTCCACGGGGTCGCCCACGTCGGATATATTCCGGGCCCGCAGGGCCGGGTCACTGGTCTGTCCAAACTGGCCCGCCTGGTCGACCTGTACGCCAAGCGGCCGCAGGTCCAGGAGCGGCTGACCAGCCAGATCGCCGATGCGGTCATGCGGAAGCTGGATCCGCGGGGCGCCATCGTGGTGGTGGAGGCCGAGCATCTGTGCATGGCGATGCGCGGCATCCGCAAGCCGGGCGCGAGCACCACCACGTCCGCGGTCCGCGGCCTGCTGCAGACCAACGCGTCCTCGCGCGCCGAGGCTCTCGACCTGATCCTGCGCAAATGAGCGATCGCCCATGAGCGCATTGATCACTCCCCGGGACGGGCGCTCGTGCGTGGTGATGGGCGTGGTGAACGTCACCAGCGACTCCTTCTCCGACGGTGGCCGCTACCTCGATCCGGCTGTCGCGGTCGCCCACGGGGTGCGGCTGTACCAGGCGGGCGCCGACATCATCGATGTGGGCGGTGAGTCCACCCGCCCGGGCGCCGTTCGCATCGATCCGGAGACCGAGGCCCAGCGGGTGGTCCCGGTGATTCGCGGTCTGGTGGAAGCCGGCGTGCCGACCAGTGTGGACACCATGCGGGCCAGTGTCGCGGCCGCCGCGATCGACGCCGGAGTGAGCGTGGTCAACGACGTATCCGGTGGTCGCGCGGATGCCGAGATGGTGAAAGTCGTTGCCGCCGCCGAGATCCCGTGGATTCTGATGCACTGGCGGGCGAATGCCGATCATCGCCACATCGGCCCCGCCGATCACTACGACGACGTCGTGTGCGAGGTGCTGGCCGAACTCTCGTCCCAGGTGGATCTGGCTATGGCGGCCGGTGTGCATCCGAGCCGGCTGGTACTGGACCCCGGCCTCGGCTTCGCCAAGAACGCCGAGCACAACTGGGCCCTGCTGGGCGCACTGCCGGAACTGACGGCCCAGGGTTTGCCGATTCTGGTCGGCGCCTCCCGCAAGCGTTTCCTGGGTTCGCTGCTGGCCGACGAGTCCGGACCGCGCCCGCCCGACGGGCGTGAGGTCGCCACCGCCACCATCTCCGCCCTGGCCGCTCAGCACGGCGCATGGGGCGTGCGAGTGCACGATGTGCGGTCGTCGCTCGACGCCATCGCCGTCGCGGATGCCTGGCGGCGAGCCGCCGAATCTGCGGGGCGGCGAGCCGCCGAATCTGCGGGGCGGCGAGCCGCCGAATCTGCGGGGCGGCGAGCCGCCGAAGCCGGTTCACACAATCAGGGGAGCGAGTGAGTACCGATCGCATCGAGCTGCGCGGTCTGCGCGCCTACGGTCACCACGGCTGCTTCGACTTCGAGCGCCGCGACGGCCAGGAATTCCTGGTCGACATCACCCTGTGGCTGGATTTCGCGAAGGCGGCCGCGACCGATGAGCTGTCGGCCACCGTCGACTACGGCGAGCTGGCGCAACGCGCGGTCGCGATCGTCTCCGGCCCGCCGCGCAATCTCATCGAGACCGTCGTCGCCGAGATCGCCGACGATGTGATGCGCGACGAGCGCGTCACCGCGGCGGAGGTGGTCGTGCACAAGCCCTCGGCGCCGATTCCGCACACCTTCGCCGATGTCCGCGTGGTGGCCACCAGGCGGCGAGGATTACCGCCGACCCCGGAGGTGGCCGGATGAGCCGTGCGGTGCTGTCGATCGGGTCGAATCTGGGGGATCGGCTCGCCCATCTCCGCAGTGTGGTGGCGGCGCTGACGCCGCAGCTGGTCGCCGTCTCGTCGGTGTACTCGACCGCTCCGTGGGGTGGAGTGCCGCAGGAGGACTACCTCAATGCCGTTGTGGTGGTCGAGGATTCGGAGCTGGGCCCGCGCGATTGGCTCGAACGCGGACAGCGGTTGGAACGGCGGTCCGGGCGTGTCCGCGAGATCCGCTGGGGCGCACGGACTCTGGATGTCGACGTGATCTGGTGCGCGGAGCGTGGCCCCGCGGGGCTGCATCCGGTGACCAGTGCGGACCCGGAACTGACACTGCCGCATCCGCAGGCGCACAATCGCGCGTTCGTCCTGATTCCGTGGGCCGAAGTCGAACCCGACGCGACGCTGGAGGTGCTCGGCCGGACCCGGCCGATTCGGGAACTGCTCGCCGAGCTCGATCCGGACGAGATCGACGGCGTCCGGCTCACCGACCTGTCGCTGTCCGCGGCGCAACGATGAACGGCGGCTGGTCATGAACGTCATGAGGCCGACCAAGATTCTGGATCTGCTCGCCAATGTCGTGATCGCTGCCGCGGTGGCGTGGGTGGCGACTCGGTGGGCCTATTCGAGCTTTCCGCCGATCACGGTGATCGCGGCCGCCTCGCTGTATCCGGTGGCCGCCGTGGAAGCGGTGCTGGCGTTCGTGATTCGCGCCCGCGTCGGCGATCACCGCATCGGTGACGGGCCGAAACAGTTGCATCCGATCACCGCGGCCCGCGCGGTGGCGCTGGCGAAGGCTTCGGCGCAGGTGGGGTCCCTGGCGGCCGGCGTGTGGCTGGGCTTTTTGATCTGGGTGCTGCCGCAGCGGTCGGATATCCGCGCGGCCGCCTCGGACACCCCCGGCGCCATCGTGGGTTTGATCGCCGGTGTGGTGCTGGTCGCCGCCGCGCTGTGGCTGGAGTATTGCTGCCGCGCGCCACATGAGCCACCAGACGAACCGGCTACCTCATAGCTAACGCAATCGAGTGGAGTTCCGGACCGGCTGCGCGCCGGAATCCGCTATTCGAGCTACCCTTGCGGACATGGTTTCACCCTCCCGTAGCAGTGCTTCCCCGCGACAGCGGGACAACGCGGGAAAAATCGTCGTCGGCGTATTAATTCTGCTCGGTCTGATTGCCAGTGTGTTTCTGATTTTCAGCAACAATGTGCAGTTGGTCCGGGTCGGTTTGGTCGCGGCTCTGTGGGCCGCCGCGGTGGCCGCGCTGGCGGCGACCCGCTATCGCCGGGATGCGGCGATCGATCAGGCCAAGGCTCGTGACCTGCAGAAGGTCTACGAGTTGCAGCTCGAACGCGAGATCACCGCCCGCCGCGAATACGAACTCGGTGTCGAATCGCGGGTGCGCCGGGAGGTCGGCGCGGACGCCGCCGAACTGGCCGCGCTGCGCAGCGAACTGACCGTGTTGCGCGAAAGTCTGCAGCGGCTGTTCGACGGCGACCTACTGGTCGACCGACCGGCGCTGCGCGCCGAGGCCGTGCGGGTGCAGGAGCTCACCCACGCGACCGTGGCGAACGGTAGCTCGCAGGAAACCGACACCTGGGACGCGTGGAGCGCACCTGCCGTGCCGCTGCACGTGGTCTCGCCGGTCTTCGATCCCGATCATCCCGAACCCCCGGCCTTCGCCAGTCCGTACGACGATCCGGTGACGGCCGAGACCGCCGTGGTGTCGGCGGAGGCGCTGGATGAGGAGGGGGTTTCGTCCGGACCGTCGGTGAACGGCGACGGAAACGGCGGTCGCCAGGGTGGGGAAGCGCAGTCCGGATCGTCGGAGTCTCAGCTGCCGGATTCTCAGCCGTCGGAGCCCCAGCCGTCGGAGTCCGGATCGGCCCCGTCCGGCGACCGGCAGATCGACGATCCCTCGGCGAGCTCGGCGAAATCCGCCACCGCGTCGGCGAACGGTACTTCCGAGCCGGCGACCACGGAGTCCGGCGACTCGCGCCCGAGTTCCTCGGTGCCGCGGCTGGCTCCCGTCCAGCCCACGACGACCATGGGTACCGCCGGTTCCCGCCGTCGTCGCCACGCCGATTCCGACGAGGATCAGCCGGGGCGCAAACTCACCGTCGCGGAGATCATGGCGAATCTGCGATCGGAGCAGAACAGCTCGTAATGCCCGCGATCACGCCTGTGAAACAGGTTGCATGTGACGCTAAGTATCGGTAACTTTCGCAGGAGAGTACTGCGAAGGAGACACCGAAGATGCTGTCCACTGCCGTAAAGAACACGTCGGCCGATCCCGAGTATCACGAGATCCTGCGCGGTCTGTCCGAGGGGTCGGTGCACAAGAACTTCGACCCCTACGTCGACATCGATTGGGATTCACCGGAATTCGCGGTCGATCCCACCGACACCCGCTGGATCATGCCGGACGAGGATCCGCTGGGACGCCATCCCTGGTACAAGGCGCAGCCGGTGGAACGCAAAATCGCCATGGGTATGTGGCGCCAGGCCGGTATCGCCAAGGTCGGCCTGGACTTCGAGCAACTGCTGATCCGCGGTCTGATGCAGTACCTGGTGTCGGTGCCCAACGGTGATCCGGAATTCCGCTACGTGACGCACGAGGCGGCCGAAGAGTGCAACCACACGATGATGTTCCAGGAGATGATCAACCGCATCGGCGAGGATGTGGTCGGCATGGGCACCGTCGACCGCAAGCTGACCATGATCATCTGGCCGGCCGTGAAGTACTTCCCGGAACTGTTCTTCACGATGATCCTCGGCGGTGAGGAACCCATCGACCACCTGCAGAAGTCGCTGCTGCGCGCCGGTACCGACCTGCATCCGATGGTGCAGCGGGTGATGCAGATCCACGTGGCGGAAGAGGCGCGCCACATCTCGTTCGCACACGAATATCTGCGCCGCAACGTGCCCGGCATGAATCCGGCCACGAAGTTCGTGCTGTCGCTGCTCTTCCCGACCGCGATGCGGATCATGCTCGACATGATCATGACTCCGCCCAAGGAGTTCGTGGAGAAGTTCGACATCCCCGCGGAGGTGATGCGCGAGGCCTATTGGGGCAGCACCGAATCCCAGGTCACCATGCGCAACATCTTCGGCGATGTCCGAGCACTGGCCACCACCAGCGGCCTGATGAACCCCGTGGCCAAGGTCGCCTGGCGCCTCCTGGGCATCCACGGCCCCACCTCCCGCTACCGCAGCGAACCCGCCCGCAAGGCCGCGTAAGGGCGGCAGCCGAGACCCCTGCCGAAGCGAAGCGGAAGCCAAAGGTCCGAAGCGAAGCGGAGGCCAAAGGTCCGGAGCGAAGCGGAGGCCAAAGGTCCGGAGCGAAGCGCAGGCCGAATCTACTGAGGGAAATATCACGCGCGGGTCCTCTGGCAGCGCCCCCGGTCACTACCTATTCTCGACTCGTAACGTCCGGTACCCGCCATGCGGGACTGGAACGCCTTCCGAGAGGACAACGGTGACCTCCGATTTTTCGCGGCCCGACGAGGCCGATTCGTCGCGCCCCGCCGCGCCTGCGGTCTCGGGCTCGTCCGCTGTACCAGGCAGTGATCCGGCGCCGGCCCGGCTGACGGTCGGCATCGTGTCGGCGGGCCGGGTGGGTTCGGCGCTGGGTGTCGCGCTGGAGCGGGCCGGGCACGTGGTGTTCGGGGTGTCGGCGATTTCCGATGCGTCGCGGCATCGGGCGCACACGCGGTTGCCGGAATCGCAGATCTTGCCGGCCGAGGAGATCGCGGCGCGCAGCGAACTGTTGATCCTGGCCGTACCGGACAGTGAACTGCCCGGTCTGGTGGCCGGTTTGGCGGCGGCGCGGGTGGTCCGTCCGGGAACGATCGTCGCGCATACCTCGGGGGCCAACGGTGTGGCCGTCCTGTCCCCGCTGACCGATGTCCGCCCGCTGGCGATCCATCCGGCGATGACCTTCACCGGCCACGACGAGGACACCGCCCGCCTGGCGAATGCCTGTTTCGGCATCACTGCGGCCGACGAGATCGGCTATGCCATCGCGCAGTCGCTGGTGATCGAGATGGGCGGCGAGCCGGTGCGGGTCCCGGAGGAGAATCGCGCGCTGTACCACGCGGCTCTCGCGCACGGCAGTAATCATCTGGTCACCCTGATCGTCGATGCGGTCGCGGCGTTGCGGGCGGCGCTGGAGGGTCCGGGCCTGCTGGGGCAGCAGGTGGTCGACGACCAGCCCAACGGATTGGCGGAGCGGATGTTGGCGCCGCTGGTCTCGGCGGCGCTGGACAACGCGCTGCGGCGCGGCCTGCCTGCGCTGACCGGTCCGGTGGCGCGGGGTGACGCCCTCGCCGTCTCGACGCACCTGGAGGCACTGGCCGCGGCCGATCCGGAACTGGCGGCCGGCTATCGCGCGATGTCGCTGCGCACGGCGCAGCTGGCCCGCACGAATCCGGATCTGATCGGCCTGCTGGAGGGATACTGATGTCGAATTCGGGAGCGAAGAAGCTGACCCCGGAGCAGCTGCGCAAGCTGTATCGCCCGGGCGAGCTCACGGTCGTCCACGAGCCGGCCGGTGTTTCGGCGGTGACCTCCGCACTGCGCGGGGTCGGTCGCACGGTCGCGCTGGTGCCGACGATGGGTGCTTTGCACGAGGGCCATCTGGAGTTGGTGCGCCGCGCCAAGCGCACGAATCAGGTTGTGGTGGTGTCGATCTTCGTCAACCCGCTGCAATTCGGTGAGAACGAGGACTTCGACAAGTACCCGCGCACCCTCGACAGCGATGTGGCGCTGCTGCGCGAGGAGGGCGTGGCGCTGGTGTTCGCGCCGAGCGTCGCCCAGATGTATCCGGACGGCCCGCGCACCTCGGTCCATCCGGGACCGCTCGGCGCCGAATTGGAGGGCGCCAGCCGCCCGACCCATTTCGCCGGGATGCTGACGGTAGTGGCGAAACTGCTGCAGATCGTGCGTCCGCACGAGGCGTTCTTCGGCGAGAAGGACTATCAGCAGCTGACGTTGATCCGGCAGATGGTCCGGGATCTGAACTTCGACGTCGATATCGTCGCGGTGCCCACGGTGCGCGAGTCCGACGGCCTGGCGCTGTCCTCGCGCAACCGCTACCTGGACGAACAGCAGCGTGAGTTGGCGATCACACTGTCCGCCGCGCTGGCCGCGGGCCGGCATGCGGCGGGGCGCGGGCCCGACGCGGTTCTGGCCGCGGCTCGTTCGGTGCTCGACGGTGCGACCGGTGTCGACGTCGACTACCTGGAGTTGCGTGGTTCGGATCTGGGTCCCATTCCGAGCAGCGGGAACGCTCGCCTGCTGGTGGCCGCCCGCATCGGCGCCACCCGCCTGATCGACAACGTGCCCGTTTCCGTCCCTCCCGCGGTGTCCGATGCGGCGTCCGCGGGGCCCTCCGTGGTTACGCAGGCTGCCGCCTCCGGACCCGTCGCACCCGCCGACGGCCACAACGCTGTCCCCGATTTCCAGCCTGCCCAGGCCGACGCATAGGAAAGGCGACCACGATGTTGCGCACCATGATGAAGTCGAAGATCCACCGTGCCACGGTGACTCACGCCGATCTGCACTATGTGGGTTCGGTGACCGTGGACCCGGATCTGATGGACGCCGCCGATCTGCTCGAGGGTGAGCAGGTCTGCATCGTCGACATCGACAACGGCGCCCGGCTGGAAACCTATGTGATCGCCGGTGAGCGCGGTTCGGGCGTGATCGGAATCAACGGCGCAGCAGCGCATCTGGTGAATCCGGGTGATCTCGTCATCCTGATCGCCTACGGCATGATGGACGAGGCCGAGCTGCGCGAGTACCAGCCGCGGGTGGTGTTCGTCGACGACCGCAACCGTCCGGTGGAGCTGGGTTCGGACCCGGCGCACGCCCCGGAGGGTTCGGGGTTGACCTCGCCGCGCTCGCTGACCTTCGCCTGAGCCGCGGGCAGCGGGGCGAGGATGCTGCTGACGATCGACGTCCGCAACACCAGTATCGAGATCGGCCTGTTCTCGGGCAGTGGTGCGCATGCGGAGCTGGTGCACACCTGGCGCGTGCACACCAATCCGCTGCTGACCGCCGACGAATTCGCCATGCAGGTGCGGGGTTTGGTGGGCGAGCGGCTGGACCAGGTGGTGGGGGTGTCGGCCTTGTCGACGGTGCCGCCGGTGCTGCGGGAGTTGCGCACCATGTTGGGTCGCTACTGGTCGCACGTGCCGCACGTGCTGGTGGAACCCGGTGTGCGCACCGGAATCCCGCTGCTGGTCGACAATCCGAAAGAGGTCGGCGCGGACCGGATCGTGAATTGCCTTGCGGCATATCATCGTTTCGAGTCGCCGGCGATCGTGGTCGATTTCGGCACCGCCATCTGTGTCGACCTGGTGTCGGCGAAGGGCGAGTTCCTCGGCGGGACGATCGCCCCCGGCGTGGAGATCTCCACCGAGGCGCTGGTGGCCCGGAGTGCGCTGCGGCGCGCGGAACTGACCCGCCCGCGTTCGGTGGTGGGGAAGAACAGCATGGAGTGTATGCAGTCCGGCGCGGTATTCGGCTTCGCGGGCCTGGTGGACGGTTTGATCGACCGGATTCGCGACGAACTCGACGCCTTCGCCGGTGACGATGTGTCGGTGGTGGCGACGGGCCCGACCGCACCGCTGATCGTCCCCGAATCCGAGACCATCGACCACCATGAGCCGCATCTGACCCTGGACGGCCTCCGTCTGGTCTACGAGCGCAACCAGCAGCGCCGCCGCGCGTGACCGGCGTGCTGTGGGGTGAAACACACCGCCTTGCACGCGCTGGTCACCCTGCTAGACTTCGGCTCGTGACTTTCCGCGTGAGCACCCAGGAGTGTTGTCGAGGCTGATTCGCCTCGGCTGATTGTCGAGGCTGCGTATCCGCCCTCGGCCGTCCACTACTCCTGGAGCTTCGCTCATGCGTTCCTCTGTCCTCACCTCTGCTGTTACCTCCGCCGCGAGCGGTGATGCCGCGCGGCGTCGGACGGGGCAGTTGCCGCCCGCTCGTCCGGCCAACCGCCTCACCGCCGAGATCACCGATCGCTCGGTGTCGTCCGCATTGCCGACCCGGCTGCGCCCGGCGGATCTGCTGCGGCTGACCGACGAGGGCGCCGAGGACGTCATGGCGGGCCGCTTCGACCACCTGCTGCCGTCCGGTGGCGTGTGGCCCACCGAAAACCGTTGGGCCGTCCGGCTTCTCGCCGACGACGAGGTCGATGTCTGGCTGATCAGCTGGGTGCCGGACCGGTCGACGGAATTGCACGACCACGCCGGCTCGCTCGGCGCGCTCACCGTGCTGAGCGGTGCGCTCTCGGAATTCCGCTGGAACGGCAAGGAATTGCGCAAGCGCACTCTCACCGCCGGTGATCAGGCCTCGTTCCCGCTCGGCTGGGTGCACGACGTGGTGCGTGCCCCGGATCAGTTCGCGGGTGTGCCCGAGCCGTCGAATCCGACGCTCTCGGTGCACGCGTATTCACCACCTCTGTCCGCCATGTCGTATTACGAGGTGACCGGCCACGGGACGCTGCGACGTACCCGGACCTTGCTCACCGACCAGCCCGAAGGCGATGTGAAATGACGTACCCGCATCTCACCATCAACGACATGCTGGAGGCGGCGCGTGCGCGATTGACGCGCATGTACGCGTTCGAATTGCCGGAGGCGATCGCGCGCGGCGCCCTGCTGGTCGACATCCGTCCGCAGGCCCAGCGGGTCAAGGAGGGCACCCTGCCGGGCGCCCTGGTGATCGAGCGCAATGTGCTGGAGTGGCGGCTGGACCCCACCAGCCCCGCACGGCTCGCCCTGGCCACCGATCACGATCGCGAATGGGTGATCGTCTGCTCGGAGGGTTACACCTCCAGTTTGGCGGCAGCCACACTGCAGCAGCTGGGTCTGCACCGGGCCACCGATCTGGTCGGTGGCTACCAGGCGGTAAAGGCCGCGGGGCTGCTGTCGGTGGCCGCCGGCGCACCGCATCTGGCCGGTGAGATCACCGCACTCGTCTCGCTGTAATAGCCCGGGTGAGCGGGGGTCGGGCGCGCGCAGAACGATTTCCGGCGCACGATAGGGTGGTTCGCTGTGAGCACCCCGAAAAGCCCTTCGTCCGGTGGCTCCGCGGGCCGGGTTCCTGCGGGGCAATCGCATCCTGCCGCAGCGGAAGTCGACGTTCCCGAGCAGATGCGGATCCGCCGGGAGAAGCGTGAGCGGCTGCTCGACGCGGGCGTAGAGCCGTATCCGGTGGTGGTGCCGCGGACCCACACCCTCGCCGAGATCCGCGCCGCCTATCCCGACCTCGAGCCCGACACCAGCACCGGCGTGCAGGCCGGCGTGGCCGGCCGGGTCATCTTCATGCGCAATACCGGCAAGCTCTGCTTCGCCACGCTGCAGGAGGGGGACGGCACCAAGCTGCAGGCGATGATCAGCCTGAACGGTGTCGGCGCCGATGCGCTGGCGGCGTGGAAGGCCGATGTCGATCTGGGCGATTTCGTCTTCGTGCACGGCGAAGTGATTTCCTCCCGCACCGGCGAATTGAGCGTGATGGCCGATTCGTGGTCGATGGCGGCCAAATCGCTGCGTCCGCTGCCGGTGGCGCACAAGGAGATGAGCGAGGAGTCGCGGGTCCGCCAGCGCTATGTCGACCTCATCGTGCGCCCGGAGGCGCGGGAGATGGCCCGCACCCGGGTGGCGGCCGTGCGCGCACTGCGAAATGCGTTGGAGCGCAGGGGTTTCCTCGAGGTAGAGACGCCGATGCTGCAGACTTTGCACGGAGGTGCGGCGGCGCGTCCGTTCGTCACCCATTCCAATGCGCTGGATATGGATCTGTATCTGCGCATCGCGCCGGAGTTGTTCCTGAAGCGCTGCGTGGTGGGCGGGATCGAGAAGGTCTTCGAGGTCAATCGCAACTTCCGTAACGAGGGCGCCGACTCGACGCATTCGCCCGAGTTCGCGATGTTGGAAACTTATGAGGCCTACGGCACCTACGACGATTCCGCGCGGATGATGCGGGAATTGATCCAGGAAGTCGCACAAGAGGTCTTCGGCACTCAGGTCGTCACACTCGCCGACGGTACGGAATACGACCTGAGTGGTGAGTGGAACACCATCGAGATGTATCCCTCGCTATCCGATTCGCTGGGGGTCGAGGTAACGCCGGAAACTACTGTTCCGGAATTGCTCGCGCTAGCCGATCGGGTCGGTCTGGAAATTCCTCCGGACAAGGGTTACGGCCACGGCAAACTTGTCGAGGAACTGTGGGAACACAGCTATGGCGACAAGCTCTATGCGCCCACTTTCGTGCGGGACTTCCCGGTGGAGACCTCACCCTTGACGCGCCAGCATCGCAGTAAGCCGGGCGTCACGGAGAAGTGGGATCTGTATGTCCGCGGATTCGAGTTGGCTACGGGCTATTCGGAACTCGTGGATCCGGTCGTACAGCGGGAACGTTTTGTCGACCAGGCCAGACTCGCCGCCGCCGGTGACGAGGAGGCCATGCGGCTGGACGAGGACTTCCTCGCCGCCATGGAACACGGTATGCCGCCGACAACCGGTACCGGTATGGGAATCGATCGGTTGCTGATGGCACTGACCGGACTCGGAATCCGGGAAACCATACTGTTCCCAATTGTGCGTCCGTCCGGTCGCTGAGTACCGGGTTTGAATGCCGATTCCCCGTCTTGGAAATTTCGTATCTAGAGGTATTCTCGACTCGGGCATCGGCCTGGTATCCGGGTCGCACGATTTCGAGAGGACGTTCATCTCATGGCAAAGAAGGTCACCGTTAGCCTGATCGACGATGTCGATGGTGAGTCCATTGCGGACGAGACCATCGAGTTCGCGATCGACGGTGTTTCGTACGAGATCGACCTGTCGGCGGCGAATGCGGCGAAGCTGCGGGACGGGCTGGACGTGTGGGTTGCCAATGCCCGCCGGGTGAGCGGTCGCCGGCGCAGCAAGCCGGTCGGTGCGACCACCGGTGCGCCGAAGGGCCGAGTTTCCATGGATCGCGAACAGAGTGCGGCAATTCGGGAGTGGGCGCGGCGTAAGGGCCACAAGGTTTCCGCGCGCGGTCGCATCTCCGCCGATGTCGTGGAGAGCTACCACAAGGAAGTCGGCCGCAACAACTAGTGCGGTCGAAAAGACCCGGCTGCGTCTGTGCCGCTGCCGCCCGGAGGAATCGTGCGACGTCCGGGCGGCAGCGGCATTTCGATGCCTCGGCGGTATTTCCGTGCGGTCGCAGTATTTCGGTGCGGCCGTACCCGGACGGTCCCGGCGTGGTGATCTTGCTCGTCGCCGCGTCGGCGCGGCACCATGGGGCCTATGCAGACCACGTCACTGGCGGTACGAGGGTGGGGGTAGCAACGCGGTGACGAATATTCACGAATCGTTTCTCCGGTTCATCGACGACACCGGCCGCCGCCACGAACTGACGCTGACCCCGGATCATCAGCGCATCACCATCGGGCGTTCGCCGCAGGCCGATCTGTCCCTGGGCTGGGACGCCGAGGTGTCGCGACTGCATGCGGCAGTGGAATACCTCGGCGCGCACTGGACGATCGTCGACGACGGACTCTCGCGCAACGGCACCTTCGTCAACGGCGAGCGGCTGGCCGGCCGCCGCCGGCTGGAGGCCGGTGACCGCATCCGGGTCGGGACCTCGATGCTGTCGTTTCACGATTACACCGGTACGGTCGACGACGCGACCCGGACTTCCGTCGGCTCGGTGCCGAGTCCCCGTTCACTCACCGATACGCAGCGCGCGGTTCTGATCGCGCTGTGCCGCCCGTACCGCGGCAATACCGAATTCGCCACGCCCGCCTCCAATCAGCAGATCGCCGACGAGTTGTATCTGAGCGTGGATGCGATCAAAACCCATCTGCGCGCGCTGTTTTCGAAGTTCGGCGTCGAGGATCTGCCGCAGAATCAGAAGCGGGTGCGGCTGGCGGCGCTGGCCATCCAGAACGGCATCATCTCGCAGCGCGACCTCTGAGATCCGTCCGCCGGATGTGACGCGCGATTCCGGTTACCCGCCGGTATCGATCCGCACGGTTCCCTGCTCCCGCTAGCGTGTTGAAACGCGTTCTAGTTTTTGGAGCTCTCGATGTCGTCTCGTCCCGTGCGTGCGCCGCGTCTGCTGCGCCGGTTACCCGGATCCATCCTCGTCCTGGCGGTATTGAGCACCCTGTGGGTGACCGCCGCAGCGGCGGCCCACGCCGAATATCCGGTGGACTACAACTTCTTCTCCGGCATTCCGTACGAGCTGCGAAATCCGGGTGGTTCCCTGCCCGGCGCCGACGACTGGTCGTGCCGGCCCAGCGCCGCGCATCCCGAACCCGTGGTGCTGGTGCACGGCACCGGCGGCGGGTCGCAGACGAACTGGGGCGTGTACGCGCCGCTGCTGGCCAACGAGGGATATTGCGTCTACTCGCTGACCTACGGCGCCTACGACCTGCCGTGGCCGCTCTCGGCGATCGGCGGCATGCGGCCGATCGAGGACAGTTCGGCGCAGCTCGCGGAGTTCGTGGACCGGGTGCTGGCGGCGACCGGCGCCGCGAAGGTCGATCTGATCGCGCATTCGCAGGGCAATCTGGTGGGCAACTACTTCGTCAAGCGGCTGGGCGGTTCGGACAAGGTCGACAAGTTCGTGGCGATCGCCGCGCCGTGGCTGGGCACCTTCGGCCCGGTGATCGATCCGGCTCGCGATTTCGCGCGGCGCCTGGGCGCGGAGCCGGCCTTCGACGGCGTCCTGGGCGTGAGCCCCTGTGCCGCGTGCGCGCAGATGACGGGCAGTACGGATTTCCTCCGCTCCCTGAACGCCGACGGCGTCTACGACCCGGACGTCACCTACACCAATATCGAGACCCGCTACGACGAGCTGGTGGTCCCGTACACCGTTGCCCTGGTGCCCGGACCGACGACGACGAACATCGTGGTCCAGGACGGCTGCGCGTCGGACTATTCGGAGCACGCGGGCATCGCGGGCAGCGACCGGGCGGCCGCGTTCGCGCTCAACGCCCTGGATCCGGACGATCCGCACCCCGTGCCCTGCCATTTCATCCCACCGCTCACCGGATAGTTCCGTCGGCGAGGACGTCGCGCGGAGATTCGCGGCCGAGTTTCGGGGCCGCGAACCCCGACGTCGGGAAGGGGGCCCGAAAATTCAGCTGTGGGCGTAGTTGCTGGGGAAACGTTCCGGGTTGGAGCCGCGTTAGAACGGTATGACTCGCGGTGTCGCCCGTTCGCAATAGGGTAGACGGACGACGGCCGTGACCCCCGCCAACTACAGTAGAGGCGGGGGATGCAACCCCAGGGCTTCATGGCAGGCTGGCGCCACAGGTGTGAAGCACGAAGCACAACAGCAGCGCCGGATGCCGTGGATAGCGGAGCAGGAAGTGAGGGAGCGATGTTCGAGAGGTTCACCGACCGCGCGCGGCGGGTCGTTGTCCTGGCCCAAGAAGAGGCTCGGATGCTCAACCACAACTACATCGGCACCGAGCACATCCTGCTGGGCCTGATCCACGAGGGTGAGGGTGTCGCGGCGAAGTCCCTGGAGTCGCTGGGAATTTCGCTCGAGGGTGTGCGCAGCCAGGTGGAGGAGATCATCGGACAGGGCCAGCAGGCGCCGTCCGGTCACATCCCCTTCACCCCCCGGGCCAAGAAGGTGCTGGAGCTGAGCCTGCGCGAGGCGCTGCAGCTCGGCCACAACTACATCGGCACCGAGCACATTCTGCTCGGCCTGATTCGTGAGGGCGAAGGCGTCGCGGCCCAGGTGCTGGTGAAGCTGGGCGCCGACCTCAACCGGGTGCGGCAGCAGGTCATCCAGCTGCTGTCCGGCTACCAGGGCGGTAAGGAGGCGGTGGAGTCCGGTGCTCGTGGCGAATCCGGGACCCCGTCCACCTCGCTGGTCCTCGACCAGTTCGGCCGCAACCTGACCCAGGCCGCACTCGAAGGCAAACTCGACCCGGTCATCGGCCGCTCGAAGGAGATCGAGCGCGTCATGCAGGTGCTGAGCCGCCGCACCAAGAACAACCCGGTCCTGATCGGTGAGCCCGGCGTCGGTAAAACCGCCGTCGTCGAGGGTCTCGCTCAGGCCATCGTCAACGGCGAGGTGCCGGAGACGCTGAAGGATAAGCAGCTCTACACCCTCGACCTGGGTTCCCTGGTCGCGGGCAGCCGCTACCGCGGTGATTTCGAGGAGCGCCTGAAGAAGGTGCTCAAGGAGATCAACACCCGCGGCGACATCATCCTGTTCATCGACGAGCTGCACACGCTCGTGGGTGCGGGTGCCGCCGAGGGCGCGATCGACGCGGCCTCGATCCTGAAGCCGAAGCTGGCCCGCGGTGAGCTGCAGACCATCGGTGCCACCACCCTCGACGAGTACCGCAAGTACATCGAGAAGGACGCCGCCCTGGAGCGCCGGTTCCAGCCGGTCCAGGTGGGCGAGCCGACGGTCGAGCACACCATCAACATCCTGAAGGGCCTGCGCGACCGCTACGAGGCGCACCACCGGGTGTCCATCACCGACGGTGCGCTGGTGGCCGCGGCCACGCTGGCCGACCGGTACATCAACGACCGGTTCCTGCCGGACAAGGCGATCGACCTGATCGACGAGGCGGGCGCGCGGATGCGCATCCGCCGGATGACCGCTCCGCCGGACCTGCGCGAATTCGACGACAAGATCGCCGATGCCCGCCGGGAGAAGGAAAGCGCCATCGACGCGCAGGACTTCGAGAAGGCCGCGCGGCTGCGCGACAAGGAGAAGCAGCTCGTCGCCAAGCGCGCCGAGCGGGAGAAGCAGTGGCGTTCCGGTGATCTGGACGTCGTGGCCGAGGTCGACGACGAGCAGATCGCGGAGGTGCTGGCCAACTGGACCGGTATTCCGGTGTTCAAGCTCACCGAGGAGGAGACCACCCGTCTGCTCCGCATGGAGGACGAGCTGCACAAGCGGATCATCGGCCAGGAGGACGCGGTCAAGGCCGTGTCGAAGGCCATCCGCCGTACTCGCGCCGGCCTGAAGGATCCGAAGCGTCCGTCCGGTTCGTTCATCTTCGCCGGTCCGTCCGGCGTCGGTAAGACCGAGCTGTCCAAGGCGCTGGCGAACTTCCTGTTCGGCGACGACGACGCGCTCATCCAGATCGACATGGGCGAGTTCCACGACCGCTTCACCGCCTCGCGGCTGTTCGGTGCCCCTCCGGGCTACGTCGGCTACGAGGAGGGCGGCCAGCTCACCGAGAAGGTGCGCCGCAAGCCGTTCTCGGTCGTGCTGTTCGACGAGATCGAGAAGGCCCACCAGGAGATCTACAACACCCTGTTGCAGGTGCTGGAGGACGGCCGCCTCACCGACGGCCAGGGCCGGACCGTGGACTTCAAGAACACGGTGCTGATCTTCACCTCGAACCTCGGCACCTCGGATATCTCGAAGGCCGTGGGTCTGGGCTTCTCGCAGTCCAACGCCGAGGGCTCGAACTACGAGCGGATGAAGCTCAAGGTCAACGACGAGCTGAAGAAGCACTTCCGTCCGGAGTTCCTCAACCGTATCGACGACGTCATCGTCTTCCACCAGCTCACCAACGAGCAGATCGTGGAGATGGTGGATCTGATGATCAACCGCGTCGCGACGCAGCTGCGGAACAAGGATATGGAGATCGAGCTCACCGAGAAGGCCAAGAGCCTGCTCGCCAAGCGCGGTTTCGATCCGGTGCTGGGCGCTCGCCCGCTGCGCCGGACCATCCAGCGCGAGATCGAGGATCAGCTCTCGGAGAAGATCCTGTTCGGCGAGATCGGCCCCGGCCAGATCGTCGAGGTCGACGTCGAGAACTGGGACGGCGAGGGCGCCGGCGAGGATGCCAAGTTCACCTTCGCCGGTAAGGCCAAGCCCGCCAAGGCGGAAGCCGAACCGGTCGCGGCGCTGGCCGGCGCCGGTGAGACCGCTCCGGAGGCCTCGGGCGAGTAAGTAGTCCGTACGAACCGACCGATGCCGGTCACCCCGACGGGGTGGCCGGCATCGTCGTATCCGCGGCTGCCTGCCCTGAAAATGAGTGGCGGCCGCGCGGGAACCTGTTCCATGCTGGCGATGTTCGCGAGCGGAATGAGGGCTGTGTGCTGACCGATGCCGAGGTGCAGGACTTCATCTCCGACGGTTTCGTCCGAGTGGAGGGTGCGTTCTCCGAGTCCACCGCGGCCGAGGCGCGGGAAATACTCTGGCGCGCGACCGGATGCGATCCGGCGGATTCCGGAACGTGGACGCGGCCGGTGGTCCGGCTGCCCGGTTTCGCGGACCCGCCGTTCGCCCGGGCCGCGCGCAGCCCACTGCTGGCCCAGGCGTGCGATCGGCTGGTCGGTGCGGGCCGATGGGTCGCCGCTCAGGGACTGGGCACCTTCCCGATTCGCTTCCCCAGCGAGCAGCCGCCGGGTGACGACGGATGGCATATCGATGCGAGTTTCCCGGGCGAGGATCCGCAGGACTATCTGCGGTGGCGCATCAACGTGCGGTCGCAGGGGCGGGGGCTGCTGATGCTGTTCCTGTTCTCCGATGTCGGCCCCGACGATGCGCCGACACGGATCCGGATGGGCTCGCATCTGCGCATGGCGAAGGTGCTGGAACCGTACGGTGTGGCCGGAGTCGCGATGTCGGACCTGGTCGAGGACTTCGCCGCCACCGCGGACCTTCCGGAAATGGCGGCGACCGGTCGGGCCGGAGATGTGTATCTGTGCCATCCGTTCCTGGTGCATGCCGCCCAGGCGCATCGAGGCCGGAACCCGAAATTCATGGCCCAGCCGCCGCTGCTGCTGCACGAACCGTGCGTGCTGGACCGGCCCGACGGTGCGTATTCGCCGGTGGAGCAGGCGATCCGACAGGGGCTCGAGCTCGGCGTCACCCGCTGACTACGCGCGGGGACGTACCCGGGATGTGTTCTCCGGACGGATGATTCGCGCTGCCGCGAGGCAGAGGGTGAAAGTCATGGATATCGGATTGCATCTGACGAACTTCGCGCTGGACACCCCCTCCGAACGCATCGGATCGCGCCTGGCCGAGGTCGTCCACACGGCCGAGGACAGCGGGTTCTCAGTCGTCGCGGTGGGTGATCATCTCTGGCAGAGCCCATGGCTGGGACGGGTGGAACAGAATGTGCTGGAGGCGTATTCGACACTGTCGTTCATCGCGGCGCACACCTCGCGGGTGGAGCTGACCGCGGTGGTGTCGGGGGTGCACTATCGGCATCCGGCCATGCTCGGAAAGCTGGTCACCACCCTGGATGTGCTGTCCGGCGGCCGGGCCTGGCTGGGAATCGGGACGGGCACCTCCACCGGCGATGTTGAAGGGTACGGCCTGCCGTTCCCGCCGCTGCGCGACCGCTACGACATGCTGGAGGAGGCGCTGCGGATCTGCCGGGCCATGTGGACCGGTGCGCGGGGCGGTCCGGAACCCGTATCCGGCAAGCACTTTCACGTCGAGCGCCCGCTGAACGCTCCGCAGGTGGTGCGGAATCCGCCGGCGGGCGGACATCGCCCGCATCCACCCGTGCTCGTCGGCGGCGACGGTGAGCGGCGCACATTGCCGCTGGTGGCGCGCTACGCGGATGTGGCAAGTCTGCGGCCGGGGCCGGAGCTGGCGAGCAAGATCGAACTGCTGGACCGGCTGTGCGCGGAGATCGGCCGCGATCCGCGCGAGATCCGCAAGAGCTGCGTCTTCGCCTTCGATCTCGGGCCGAGCGGTGGCGGCGTGGGCCAGGTGCTGGGGCAGCTGGAGCGGATGGCGGAGGTGGGAATCGATCTGGTGATCGGACGGGTGGCCGGCGTCGACGAGCTGACGCCCCTGGAGGTGCTCGGGCGCGAGGTGATCCCGGTGGCCGCGGAATTCGGTCGCTGACCCGGAGCCGCGACCGACCCCGAATTACTGCCAGCCGGGGCGGACCAACCCCGACTCGTAGGCAAGGACCACGAGTTGCGTTCGATCACGGGCGTTGAGTTTCACCAGGATTCGGCTCACGTGAGTGCGAGCGGTGGCG
Organism: Nocardia sp. 852002-20019_SCH5090214; assembly: GCF_001665865.1. NCBI lineage: Bacteria > Bacillati > Actinomycetota > Actinomycetes > Mycobacteriales > Nocardiaceae > Nocardia > Nocardia sp. 852002-20019_SCH5090214. The sequence continues at coordinate 62,096 of NZ_LZMK01000193.1, forward strand.
GGGCTCATGAAGAGGCGCCGGCCGATTTCGGCATTGGTGAGCCCTTCCGCGACCAGCGCCATCACCTCGCGCTCCCGATCGGTGAGCTCCGACAGCGCCGCGGCGGGCGCGGGTTTGGCGTGGGTGGCGAATTCGGCGACCAGGCGGCGGGTGACGCTGGGCGAGAGCAGCGCGTCCCCGGCGGCCACCACGCGCACCGCCTTCACCAGATCCGCGGGTTCGGTGTGTTTGACCAGGAACCCGGTGGCGCCCGCGCGCACGGCTTCGAAGACGTATTCGTCGAGTTCGAAGGTGGTGAGTACCACGACCTTCACCTCGGACAGGCCGGGGTCGGCGGCGATCTCGCGGGTGGCCGACAGGCCGTCGAGGACCGGCATGCGGATATCCATCAGCACCACATCGGGATGCAGCTCCCGGGTCATCCGCAGGGCCTGGTCGCCGTCGCCGGCCTCCCCGACGACCTCGATGCCGTCCTGGGCGTCCAGCAGCGCGACGAATCCCGCGCGAACCAGAGCCTGGTCGTCGGCGACCAGGACGCGGATCTCGTTCACGACACCTCCTGTAGGCCGGCGTCCGGCCGATCCGGAATCGGCAGCCGGGCCCGCACGGCGAACCCGCCGTCCGGCCGCGGTGCTGCCGAGAGCTCGCCACCCAGTGCGCGGGCGCGTTCGATCATGCCCGGAATTCCGTTCCCGCCACCGGTTGTGGACGACTGTGGAGAATTCGGGGAGCGCTCGTTGTCCACAGTGATGCACAGCTCGCTCGGCGAATAATCGACAGCCACGGTCGCTTCCGCCCCGGGCGCATGCCGCAGCACATTGGTCAGCGATTCCTGCACGATGCGAGCGGCGGCGACGTCGACCACCACCGGCACCCGGCGCGGTGTGCCGGAAATCCGGGTGTGGACCGGGGTGCCGGCGGCGCGCATCGGAGCCAGCAGTGATTCCAGATCGCCGATGCCGACCGCCGGGCTGGTCGGCGCCGCAACGGTTTCCGCGCCGGCGCGGATCGAGCGCAGCAGACTGTGCACCTCGCCGAGCGCATCGCGGCTGACCTCTTTGATCGCCGAAAGGGCGGTCGCGGCCTGTTCGGGTTTGCGGTCGAGCAGTTCCAGCGCCACCGACGACTGGACATTGATCAGCGACAGGCTGTGGGCGAGCACATCGTGCAGTTCGCGCGCGATGGCCAGCCGTTCCTGGGCCGCGCGCTGTTCGCGCTCGGCCAGTTCACGGGCACGCTCGGCTTCCCGGTTGCGCCGGGCAGCCTCGACGCGCTGCCGCCGCGCGATCAGCGCCGAACGCCGCTGCCGGATGCCCTCGGCGATCGCGATCAGCACCACGAGCCAGGCCAGGATGCCGACGACCGGCCAGCCCCCGGGCCCGTGGCCGCGCAGCGCGGGCACCGGCCACACCATCAGCAGGAATCCCAGCGGCACCAGCGGATAGGTGTACCAGCGGGAGCCGCGCGAGGCCGCGGTCAGGAAGGCGATGACCAGCGATACGAAGACCGGCCCGTAACCGTAGCCGACCAGCAGATAGGCGACGGTGACCGCGAGCACGCCCACGAAGACCGCCCGGGGATACCACGCGCGCATCGTCAACAGCAGCGGGCCGGCCACCAGCAGCGCATATCCCAGCGCATCCAGTGGACGCACGCCGGACTGATGCGCATTCGCCGCATGCCCGCCGCCCAGCTGGACGACGGCCACGACGACGCACAGCAGCACATCCCGGGCGCCGGGCCGTTTACTCGACTGCACAGTTCGAACGGTAACCCCGCCGCGTCGCCGCACGAGCCCGCGCGCCGCGAATTACGTCCAGATACGTACGCCGAGCCGGGCGCCCCGGCGGATGTGTCGGCGCAGGTCGAAGCGGATGGTCGAGGTATGAACAGATCGAATGCCGATCCGGCCGGCGAACTCCCCGGCACGGTCACACAGACCCGGGCCAGCGCCACCGAGGTCGTGGTTACCGAGTCTCTCACCAAGAAATACGGCGACCACACGGCAGTCGACGCCGTCTCCATGACCGTGCGCCGCGGCGAGATCTACGGATTTCTCGGCCCCAACGGCGCCGGTAAGACGACGACGCTGCGGATGCTCGTCGGGCTGATCGCGCCGACCTCCGGTACCGCGACGGTGCTGGGCCTGAATCCGGGCGAACGGGAGTCGTTGCGGCGCATCGGCGTTCTGATCGAAGGGCCCGGCTTCTATCCGTACCTGTCCGGCCGCGACAACCTGCGCGTGCTGGCCCGCTACCACCTGACCGAGCGCACCGCCGGTTCCCGGCCTCGCGACCGATTCGCCGAGGTGGACGAGATCCTGGCGCGAGTCGGACTCGCCGACCGGGCAGGCGATCGGTTCCGCACCTACTCGCTCGGCATGAAGCAGCGCCTCGGTGTCGGCGCGGCCCTGCTCGGCAACCCGGATCTGCTCATTCTCGACGAGCCGACCAACGGTCTGGACCCGGCCGGAATGGCCGAAATGCGAGAACTGGTGACCGGTTTGGCCGCCGACGGGCACACCGTCGTGCTCTCCTCGCATCTGCTCAGCGAGGTGCAGGAAATCTGCGATCGGGTCGGCGTCATCTCCGGCGGGAAGTTGCTCACCGAATCGACCGTGAGCCAATTGCGCGGTGCGGCAACACTTCTCGTGCGCGCCGAGCCGATGGAGAAGGCCTATCCGGCGGTGCGCCGGGTGGTGGGCGAACACCGTGCGTTACCGACCGCCGCCGGCATCAGAGTCGATGCCGGCAGGGCAATGGCGCCCGAGGTGGCGCGCGCGGTGATCGCATCCGGCGCGGATCTGCTGGAACTGCGCACCGACGAAAAGTCGCTGGAGGAAGTGTTTTTCGAGATGACGAAACAGGAGCACCGATGAACGACGTAGTGGCCTGCACCAGGGCCGAATTCGCACGGCTGCGGAAGTGGCCCGCGTTCTGGATCGTGCTCGGTACCTGGATCGCGCTGAATCTCGTTTTCGCGTATCTGTTCAACTATCTGGCCTACACCTCGGGCAGCAGTTCCCGGATGTCGAACGGGCAGCCGCGCGAGGTGCTGTTGCAGTTGATGCTGCCCGCGGCCGTGCCGGAGGTGTTCACCCAGGGCATGGCGATGTTCGGTGGTGCGCTCATGCTCGTCCTGGGCGCGCTGGTGGTGGGAAGCGGATACGGCTGGGGCAGTTGGAAAACCGTTTTCACCCAGGGACCCTCGCGTCGTGCGGTGGTCGGCGGAACCGTGGTTTCCCTGATGAGCGTGGTGGTGGGCCTGGTCGGTGCGGCGTTCGTGGTGGATACCGGGGTGGCCGCGATGATCGGGGCCGCCGAGCATCGGACGCCGACGCTGCCGACAGCCGCGCACACCCTGCTCGGTCTCGCGACCGGCGTGGTGATCCTCGGTATGTGGACGCTGGCCGGCGCGCTGATCGCGGCGATCGCCCGTGGTCCGGCGCTGGCGGTGGGCCTGGGCCTGGTGTGGGTGCTCGTCGTGGAGAATCTGCTGCGCGGTGTCGCGTCGATCTTCTCGCCTGTCCGGGCGCTCACCGACCATCTGCCGGGGACCGCGGCGGGTTCGGCGGCCGGGGCCATGCGCACCGTGGGCGGCACGGCGACGCCGGGCGTCCTGGACATCCTGTCCCGACCGGCGTCGTTCGTCGTGCTGGCGGTGTACATCGCGGTATTCGCCTACGGCACAGTGGCACTGATGGTGCGCCGCGATATGGCGTGAACAGCGCCGCGGCGTCGCGCCGGAATCGCGCCGGGCCGGACAGCGGTGAGTCGAGCGCGCGGCGAGTAGGTTCGATCGCGACGGCTCATTCTCACTCGACGAAAGGACAGCGATGCCTACACGCAGCGCGCGTACCGCATGGACCGGTGGCTTGCAGGACGGTTCCGGACAGGTCGACCTGGCCAGTTCCGGTGTCGGCAAATTCGACGTCTCGTTCCCGAAGCGCACCGCCGATACCGCCGAGGGCACCACCAGCCCCGAGGAACTGATCGCGGCCGCGCATTCGTCCTGCTACGCGATGGCGCTGTCCGGTCAGATCGGCGCTGCCGGCGGCACCATCGAAAGCCTGGACGTGAATGCCGATGTGACGCTCGGCCCGGATCCCGCGGGCGGTTTCCGCATCTCGGCGATCAAGCTGACCGTGCGCGGCCGGGTCTCGGGTATCGCCGCCGGCGGCTTCGAGCAGGCCGCCCAGACCGCCAAGGCCGGTTGCCCGGTCAGCAAGGCTCTGGCCGGCGTCGAGACGATCGAACTCGACGCCGCCCTCGAAAGCTGAGCCGGGGCGACCGGCGCACCTCACCCGGTGGTCGGACCGACCACCGGGTGCGGCGAGAAACTACTGAGCGGGCTTCGCCGCGACGTCGAGGACCACCTCGAATTCCAGCAGCGAGGCGCCCGTGGCGACCGGCTGGCGGGCCTGGCCGGCATGCGCCTCCTTGGCCGGTCCGTCTCGCCACGCGGCGAACGACTCCTCCGAATCCCACTGCGTCACAACGAAATACCGGTTGTCACCGGCGACCGGGCGCAGCAACTGGAAGCCCAGGAAGCCGGGAGAATTCTCCACCGCGTGCGCCCGATGGGCGAAGCGCTTCTCGAGTTCGGGTCCGGCTCCCTCGGGAACCTCGATCGCATTGATCTTCACAACAGCCATGAGCACAGGCTAATCCCACCGCGCGGCACGTATCGTCGGTGCCGATGTTGTACGACGAGGGTGGCACCGGGGTGCCGATTCTGCTGCTGCACGGATTGATGGGCAGCGCGCGGACCTGGGCGGGTCAGGTGCCGTGGCTGCGCGAATTCGGCCATGTCCACTCCTTCGACGCCGCTGGGCACGGCCGACCGGCCCCGCCGGAGCTCACCACCGAGGCATTCGTCGCCGATCTGGCCGCCGCGACCGCCGCGATATCGGAACCGATGGTGGTGATCGGCCATTCGATGGGCGGACTGCACGGGTGGATGTTCGCGGCCGCGCACCCGGAGCGGGTCCGGGCGCTGGTGGTCGAGGATATGGCGCCCGATTTCCGCGGGCGCACCGCGCGGCACTGGGCGGAGATGATCGAGGCCTGGCCGCAACCGTTCCCCGACGCCGACGCGGTACTGGACTTTTTCGGCCCGGTCGCCGGGCGCTACTTCCTCAACTCGTTCACGCGCGGCCGGGACGGCTACCGGTTGCACGGTTCGGTCGCGACCTTCCGCGACATCTCCGAGGAGTGGGGCACCCGCGATTTCTGGGCCGAATGGGCCGCGGTGCGCGTGCCGACCCTGCTGATCGAGGGCGAATACACGATCACACCGCCAGGTCAGATGCGGGAGATGGCGGCCGCTCGGGCGGGTGTGCGCCATGTGGTCGTCGGTGCCGCCGGACATCTCGTCCACGACGACCAGCCCGCTGTCTATCGCGCCGAAGTCGAACGGTTTCTGCACGAAAACGTGGGTTGATCGGATCGCCTGCGCGTGGGTCCGGGCGAAGGGAGACCCGAGGTCCGGCAGTTGCGGGCAATCGCCTTCAGTCTCGGTGGGGAGGCGACGTATGCTCCACTCAGGCCCCGACCATAAGGTGAATCATGATTAACTTCTCGATACCCGCCGACCTCGCCGCCGAACGTGACCGCATCCGCCGGTTCGTCATCGACAAGATCGTTCCGTTCGAGCGCGACCCCCGCCTGACCGCGCACGGGCCCAACGACGATCTGCGCCAGGAATTGGTCGAATTGGCGCGGGCCGAGAAGCTGCTCACCATCCAGGCGCCCGAGGCACTCGGCGGCCGCGGGCTCACCCACGTCGAACAGGCCGTGCTGTACGAGGCCGCCGGGTGGTCCACGCTGGGACCGGTCGCGATGAACTGCGCCGCGCCCGACGAGGGCAACATGTTCCTACTGTCCAAGGTCGCCGACACCGAGCAGGTCGACCGCTTCCTGATGCCGGTGATCGACGGCCGTCAGCGCTCGGTCTTCGCGATGACCGAGCCGGGCGGCGCCGGATCCGATCCCGGCCAGCTCGCCACCACCGCCACCTTCGACGGCGAGAACTTCACCGTCAACGGCCGCAAATGGCTGATCACCGGGGCCGACGGGGCCATGACGTGGATCATCATGGCCAAACTCGAGGACAACGACCACCTCCCCGCGGGCCCGACCCTGTTCCTCACCGAGGGGGACGCGCCCGGAATCGTCATCGAGCGAACCATGAACACGATGGACCGCAACTACGTCGGCGGCCACGGCGTCGTGCGCTTCGAGAATCTGATCCTGCCCAAGGAGTCGCTGCTGGGAGAGAGCGGCCAGGCGCTGCGCTACGCCCAGCTGCGACTGGCCCCCGCCCGCCTCACCCACTGCATGCGCTGGCTCGGCGCCGCCGAACGCGCCCAGAGCATCGCCGTCGAACACGCCAAGACCCGCACGGCCTTCGGCAAGCCGATCGGCGAGCACGAGGGCGTGTCCTTCATGCTCGCCGACAACGAGATCGCCCTGCACCAGTGCCGCCTGACCATCTGGCACGCCTGCTGGTTGATGGACCAGGGCCACAAGGCTCGCCACGAGAGTTCGATGGCCAAATCGTATGTGTCCGAGGAACTGTTCAAGGTCGCCGACCGCTGCGTCCAGGTCCTCGGCGGCATCGGCATCAGCGACGAAACCGTGGTCGAGATGATCTTCCGCGATATGCGCGCCTTCCGCCTCTACGACGGCCCCACCGAGGTCCACAAGTACGCGATCGGCCGCCAAGTGTTGCGGGGATAGCGGTCCTGCGCCTGCTGCCATCTGTCAAGGCGTACGTCTATGAGCCGTTCACCCCGCCGCAGCGAAGCGGAGGCAGATAACACAGCCAGTAAGGTGGTCGGGAAAGATCACCCAAACCTAGGATCGTCGCATGAGTTCGGAACTGCAGGTCGATGTGTCCGCCGGTGTCGCCGTACTCACGCTCAACCGTCCCGCGCAGCAGAACGCCATGACGCCCACGATGGCGGTGGAGCTCGGGACCGCGCTGCGGCGCTGCGATACCGAGGACGCGATTCGGGCGGTGGTGATCACCGGGACGCCGCCCGCGTTCTGCGCGGGCGCCGATCTGTCCGCCCGCGTCGGTGACGTGCGCGGCACGATCGATCCGCCGCCGTGGCAGATCCGCAAGCCGGTGATCGCGGCCGTGAACGGGCATGCCGTGGGGATCGGGCTGTCGCTGGCCCTGCAGTGCGATCTGCGATACATGGCCACCGATGCCGTATACGGGCTGAATCAGGTGCGTCGCGGCGCGATGGCCGACGGCTACGCGCACTGGACACTGCCGCGGCTGGCGGGAATGGCCAACGCCGCCGACATCATGCTCACCGGCCGCACCTTCGACGGTGAGGAAGCGCGCCAGATGGGCGTGGCCAACAGCAGTCTGCCGGCGGGCGAGGTACTGCCGACCGCCTTGGCCGTGGCGCACGACCTGGCGGCCGGTTCCGCGCCGCTACCGACCGCTCTGACCAAACGGTTGCTCTGGGAGGGCCTGGGGATGAGCCCCGAGGCGGTCGGCCGGCTGGAATCCGAGCTGCACGGCTTCGTCGGCAAGAGCGTGGACGCCGCCGAGGGCATGGCGGCGTTTCGCGACCGCCGCCAGCCACAGTGGAAGGGCAGTATCAGCGCCGAATGGCCCGCGGGCGAGTTGTCGTCGCCGGGCGAGCGTCGCGGTCTCGACGGCACCGCCGAGGAACCGGCCTAGTCCTGCGAAGCCGGGCGCTTCGACCTCGGACCGGTTACGGAGCCACCGCCGGCGAGTTCCCCCGGAGCCGCCCGGTCAGCGCCCGCCGATGAGCATCAACAGAAAGACGCACGCGTACAACACCATCAGTACGGTGCCGACGATGCCGACCACATAGCCGACCACCACCTGCGATCGGCCGCCGATGGTGCCGCCGGACATCTCGATCTGGTCGAGCGCCCGCTTGCCCATCACCCATGCCACCGGACCCAATGCGCCACAACACAATAGGCTCAGCACACCCAGGATCAGCACCGTCGTCGCATGGGGGTGTTCGACCGGGTTACCGGTCGGCGGCTCAGGCAGCGATCCCCAGTAGTCGGGTTGATTCATGGCCACCGTGCGAGTTTAAGGCGTGCCCACCCTAAAAGCTGTATCTTCGGCCTACGCTTCGCTTCGGCGGGGGTCTCGGCCCCTTGGGCCTCGATTTTTCACTCCTCCGCTCAGTCGCTGCGCTCCCTCGCTCCGTCGCTCCAAAATCGAGGCGGGCCGAGACCACCATGGTGCACGCCTCGTAGACGTTCACCCGCGTGGGGTAAGCGCCTGCTGCCTCGCAAACGGCTGCGACGGTGCAGAACTCACTGGCCGATAGCCCGGCTGCCCCCGCTCAGCGGCGTTGGCGGGCGATGTCGGCCAGCACGACTCCCGCTGCCACCGAGGCGTTGAGCGATTCCACCGGCCCGGCCATCGGGATGCTGATGATGGTGTCGCAGGTTTCGCGGACCAGGCGCGACAGGCCCTTGCCCTCCGAGCCGACGACCACGACGGTCGGTGTGGTGCCGTCGAAGTCGTCGAGGACGGTGTCGCCGCCGGCATCGAGGCCGACCACCTGCAGACCTGCCTTGGCCCAATCCTTCAGTGTGCGAGTCAGATTGGTCGCACGCGCCACGGGCAGCCGGGCCGCGGCGCCGGCGCTGGTGCGCCAGGCAACCGCGGTGACGCTGGCGCTGCGGCGCTGCGGAATCACCACGCCGTGCCCGCCGAACGCGGCGACCGAACGGATCACCGCGCCCAGGTTGCGGGGATCGGAGATGTTGTCCAGCGCCACCAGCAGCGGGGCGGTCCCCGAAGCGCGGGCGCTGTCCAGCAGATCCTCCGGATGGGCGTAGCGGTACGGCGGCACCTGCAGGGCCATGCCCTGATGTAAACCGTTGGTGCTCATCCGATCCAGGTCGATGCGCGACACCTCCAGGATGGAGATTCCGGCATCGGCGGCGCGCTGCACGGACTCGGTGAGGCGGTCGTCGTTCTCGGTGCCCAGCGCGACGTACAGCGCGGTGGCCGGAACCTCCGCGCGCAGACACTCCACCACCGGATTGCGGCCGAGCACCAACTCCGGCCCGTCGTCACCCTTGCGGGTACCGGGCCGGGCGCGGTTCTGCCCCTGCGTCGCCTTGGCCGCTTTCGCCGCCGCCGCAGCGCGTTTCGCGGCGGGGTGGTTCTTGCGCATGGTGGCGGGCGGGGTGGCGCCGCGGCCCTCGAGTCCGCGACGGCGCTTACCACCGCTGCCGACGACGGCGCCCTTCTTGGTGCCGCCCTTACGGATCGCACCTCGTCGCTGCGAATTTCCTGCCATCAGTATGCCTTTCGTGTCGGTCGCGACACCCGCACCCGATCAGCAGGCTTCGCTGGGAGAATCATTTGGCCAGCGACCAATCCGAGCCGCCGGGAGTGTCGACGACGTCGATTCCGGCCGCGCCCAACCGGTCGCGCACGGCGTCGGCGGTGGCCCAGTCCTTTTCGCGGCGGGCCTGCTGGCGGCGTTCGAGTTCGGCCCGCACCAGGACGTCGAGCGCGGATTCGGCCGCCGAGGTGTCCTTCGGGCCGGCCCAGTGCGCATCCAGCGGATCGACGCCCAGAATTCCGAGCATCGCCCGCACCTGTCCGGCGGCCTCGCGCGCCGATTCGCCCGCGCCCGCTTCCAACGCCCGATTGCCCTCGTGCACCACGCGATGAATCTCGGCCAGGGCCTTCGGGATCGCGAGATTGTCGTCCAGCGCCTCGGCGAAGGCGTCGGTCCATTTCCCGACCGCGACCTCACCCACCCGCTCGACGGTGCGCTGCACGAATGCCTCGAGTCGCTGATAGGTCTGCGCGGCATCCGCCAGCGCCTGTTCGGAATACTCGAGCATCGACGCGTAATGCGCACTGCCCAAATAGAACCGCAATTCCACGGCCCGCACCTGGGCGAGAATATTCGGCACCGAGAGCGTGTTGCCGAGCGATTTCGACATCTTCTCGCCGCCGAGCGTCACCCACCCGTTGTGCAGCCAGTACTGCGCGAATCCGTCTCCGGCGCCGCGGGATTGGGCGATTTCGTTCTCGTGGTGCGGGAAAACCAGATCCATACCACCGCAGTGGATATCGAATTCGGGCCCGAGGTAGAACTCGGCCATCGCCGAGCATTCCAGATGCCAGCCCGGACGCCCGGGTCCCCATGGCGAGGGCCAGGTCGGCTCGCCCGGTTTCGCGGCCTTCCACAGCGTGAAATCGCGCGGATCGCGCTTACCCTCGCCGGCGCTCTCGCCCTGTTGCACATCTTCGAGTTTGTGCCCGGACAGCGCACCGTATTCCGGATAACTGCGCACATCGAAATACACATTGCCGCTCGACGCGTAGGCGTGCCCGCGGTCGATGAGCCGCTGCATCATCTCGACCATCTGGGTGATGTGCCCGGTGGCCCGCGGTTCCACCGAGGGCGGCAGCACCCCGAGCGCTTCGTAGGCGCGGTCGAAGGCGCGTTCGTGCGTCGCTGCCCATTCCCACCACGGGCGGCCCGCCGCGGCGGCCTTGGCGAGGATCTTGTCGTCGATATCGGTGACATTTCGCACGAAGGCCACGTCGTAGCCGTTCGCGGTGAGCCAGCGGCGCAGCACGTCGAAGGCGACGCCGCTGCGGACGTGCCCGATATGGGGTTCGCCCTGCACGGTGGCGCCACACAGGTACACCGACGCACGTCCAGGGACCAGCGGGGTGAAATCCCGCAGGGTCCGCGTCGCGGTGTCGAACAGGCGCAGAGTCACGACCAGCCATCCTAAGGCTTGTTGAACAACGGTATGGGTGGGCCCCTCCTATGGTCCACGGTCCATCGAATGCGATGACACCGCGGGTCCGGAACGGATTCGACGGGGCATGTTTCCGGAGCGAGTGTGAGGCCGACGGTGCGGCCGCCCGGCGCGGATGCGAAAACGGCGGCCGGTGCCGAGTTCGCCGCGGTAGATCGGCGCGAACGATAAATCAGCACCGAATCGCCGACTGCGGTTACGCGGTACTACATCGCCCGTCGTGCACGAGTAATGCGGTCGCGACCGCGGCGATTCCCTCCCCACGGCCGGTGAGCCCCAGACCGTCGGACGTCGTACCGGATACCGAAACCGGGGCGTCGAGTAATTCGCCGAGTATTTTTTGCGCTTCGGCGCGTCGCGGCCCGATTTTGGGGCGATTACCGATGATCTGCACCGCCGCGTTGACGATCCGATATCCGGATTCGGCGAGCAGGCGCCGTACCTCGGTCAGCATCGCGGCGCCGGAGACGCCCTCCCACTCGGGACGTCCGGTGCCGAAGACCGCGCCGACATCGCCCAGGCAGGCGGCCGACAGCAGCGCATCGCACAGGGCGTGGGCGGCCACATCGCCGTCGGAATGTCCGGAGCAGCCGTCGTCGCCCTCGAACAGCAGCCCGGCCATCCAGCAGGGCCGACCGGGTTCGATGGGATGCACATCGCTGCCGATGCCGGTGCGCAGCGCGGTGAGATCGGTCATCCGGTCACCGCCGCCTCGGTCGTCGTGGTGACCGCGGTCTCGGCGTTCGCCGCGCCGGCAGCCCCGACCGCGGCGGTGGAGTCGTCCGCTACCAGCGCGTTCGCTAGTCGCAGATCCAGTGGGCCGGTGATCTTGAATGCCAGGGGATCGCCCGGAACCACCGAGACGGTCGCGCCCATCGCCTCCACGAGTCCGGCATCGTCGGTGGCGGGCAGGTCGACCGCATAGGCCTCGCGCAGCAGCGCGGCGTCGAAGCCCTGGGGAGTCTGGATCGCCCGCAGTCCGGAGCGGTCCGGTGTCCCGGTGACATCACCGGTCGCGTCGACTGCCTTGATGGTGTCGGCCACCGGGATGCCGGGGACGACCGCGCGATGACCGGCGTCCAGCGCGTCCACGACGCGCTCGATCAGCGACGGCGGCGTCAGGGCGCGGGCCGCGTCGTGCACGAGGATATGGGTGGCTTCCGGGGCGGCGGCCAAGCCGGCGCGCACCGAGTCGGTGCGTTCTACGCCGCCGGCCACCACATCGACCGGTATCGAGCTGGCCGCGTGGGCACGGGCGGCGAGCAGTTCCCGGGCCGCATCGATCATCTCGATGGGCGCCATGATCACGATGCGGTCGACGACCCCGGACGCGATCAGACCGTCTACTGCGTGTACGAGCATGGGACTGCCGCCGACCGGGACGAATGCCTTGGGTGTCGATTCACCCAGGCGAACGCCCCGACCGGCGGCAGGTACCAATGCCACAACGCGGCGGGAGTTGAGCGTCAAGGCGATGCGGTCAGGAGGCCGCGGCGAGAACCTCGTCGAGCAGGGTCTCGGCCTTGACGTCGTCGGTGCCCTCGGCGAGCGCGAGCTCACCGACCAGGATCTGCCGGGCCTTGGCCAGCATCCGCTTCTCGCCGGCGGACAGGCCGCGGTCCTGCTCCCGACGCCACAGGTCGCGGACGACCTCGGCCACCTTGTTCACATCGCCGGAGGCGAGCTTCTCGAGGTTGGCCTTGTACCGCCGAGACCAGTTCGTCGGCTCCTCCGTGTGCGGAGCGCGTAGCACCTGGAAGACTCGGTCGAGACCTTCCTGGCCGACGACGTCGCGGACGCCGACGTACTCCGCGTTCTCTGCGGGAACCCGAACGGTGAGATCGCCTTGAGCGACCTTCAGGACCAGATACTCTTTCTGAACACCCTTGATGGTGCGAGTCTCGATTGCTTCGATCAGCGCCGCTCCGTGGTGGGGGTAAACGACGGTGTCTCCGACCTTAAAAATCATGTGTCCCGTGCCCCTTTCGATGTTCACAGTTTAACATGCGACTCGATAACGCCGCGATCAACGGCGCAGGTCAGGGGCCACAACAGGCCGACCTTGGGGCTTGACAGATCGCGATGCGTGTGCATCCCGTTGCGGCAGAACGGGATACGCGGCTCGCGGGTCGCCGCGGAACATTACACCGGACCGGTCCACACCGACCACCCTGCGAACTACTACGCTGCCTACTACTACTCTCCATCGTGGAGTGAGCCGGTCGACATGGAGGACAACCCGTGACTGCCCTGAAAGCCACCACAGCGTCGAATGTGACCAAGGTGTCGCGGCGCGCAATCGCTGTTGCCGCGCTGGCCACCGGTGCGGCGCTGGCGTTGTCCGGATGCGGTGCCGGCCAGATCTCGCAGACCGCGGGTCAGGTGCCCGCCGTCAACGGCAGCGCGGCCACCGTCGGCAACGTGGCGCTGCGTGACGTGCGCATCCTGCTGCCGCAGTCGGAGGAGTACACCAACGCCAAGGGTGGCAAGTCCGTCGTCGCGTTCAGCGCGATCAACGAGGGCTCGTCCAAGACCGACCAGCTGGTCAGCATCACCACCGACCTCGGCCAGGTGAAGATCACCCCGGCCACGCCGGAACTGATCCCCGGCCAGACGGTCGTCGCCGCGAGCCCGGAGGCCGCCAAGGCCGCCCAGGCGGGCGCCGAGAACGCCTCGCCGACCACCGGCGCCGCGCAGCCCACCAGCTCGCCCGCCACGCCCACGCCGGAGCACAGCGCGTCGCCGCGCCAGGAGGGCGCCGGTTCGCCCGATCAGCCGGCCGACCCGAACGCGCATCCGATCCTGGTCGAGATCACCGGACTGACCAAGGACATCGTGCCGGGCCTGACCTACGGCGTCACCTTCAACTTCAAGAACGCCGGCACCGTGCAGGTGCAGGTGCCCGTCGACGCCGGCCCGAACACCCCGCGGCACGAGGGCGCGACGGTCGCCGAGCACGGCGGCCACTGAGGCTCCCTCCTGCACACCGGCCCATGTCGGCCCCCCTATCTAGGCTGCGCACGTGGCCAAGGTGAAATCGCTGTACCGCTGCTCGGCATGCGGGAACGAGGTTGCCAAATGGGTGGGGCGCTGCCCGGGGTGCAACGAATGGGGAACCGTCGACGAGGTGGTGTCGGCCGGCGCCGGGGCGGGAGCGCATGCCGCCGGGCGCCGGGCACTGCTGCCCTCGACGGCCGCGGCGCCCATCTCGACCATCGACTCGAAGGTCACCCGCGCCCGGCCCACCGGTGTCGCGGAATTGGATCGCGTCCTCGGCGGCGGGGTGGTGCCCGGATCGGTGGTGCTGCTCTCGGGTGAGCCGGGCGTGGGCAAGTCGACGCTGCTGCTCGAGGTCGCCCACCGCTGGGCGCGGGAGCGCGAGGAGCGTGCGCTCTACGTCACCGCCGAGGAGTCCGCCGGGCAGGTCCGGCTGCGCGCCGACCGGACCGGGGCGGTGCACGAAAGGGTTTATCTCGCAGCCGAATCCGATCTCGCCACGATTCTCGGCCATGTCGATCAGGTCCGGCCGACGCTGCTGGTGGTCGATTCGGTGCAGACCATGCTGGCCGCCGACGCGGACGGGGTGATCGGCGGTGTGACCCAGGTGCGCGCGGTGACCGCGGCCCTGACCTCCCTGGCCAAGGCGAGCGGTATCGCGGTGCTGCTGGTCGGCCACGTCACCAAGGACGGCAATGTCGCCGGGCCGCGCACCCTCGAACACCTGGTGGATGTGGTGTTGCAGTTCGAGGGCGACAAACACTCCACCCTGCGCATGGTGCGCGGCATCAAGAACCGCTTCGGCAGCGCCGACGAGGTCGGCTGTTTCGAACTGCACGACGACGGCATCGCCGGGGTGAGCGATCCGTCCGGGCTGTTCCTGCATCACCGTGCGGATCAGGTTCCCGGCACCGCGATCACGGTCGCGATGGACGGTAAGCGGCCGCTGCTCGGCGAGGTGCAGGGGTTGACCGTATCCACCCAGGTACCCGCTCCGCGACGCGCGGTGAGCGGTCTGGACTACAACCGCGTCTCGATGGTGCTCGCGGTGCTGCAGAGCCGTTGCGGCGTGTATCTGGGCAAGCACGACGTCTACGCCGCCACGGTCGGCGGAATGCGGTTGACCGAGCCCGCCGCCGATCTGGCCGTCGCGGTCGCGATCACCGGCGCCGAACGCGATATCCCGCTGCGCGCGGGCATGGTGGTGCTGGGCGAGGTCGGCCTCGCCGGTGAGGTCCGGCGTGTCACGGGGGTCGGGCGCAGGTTGCGCGAGGCCGAGCGGCTAGGTTTCACGGAGGCGTTGGTACCGCCCGGAACCGACCTGTCCGGCATCGGAATGAAGGTGCACGAGGTCGCGAGTGTTCGTGCGGCTCTCGCCTCGAGTGGTTTGTCGAAGCGACGACGCGAGCGTGTGGAGGCTGTGGAATGATCCCGGGCCGTTGGGTGACACACCTGCTCGGCCGTCCCGCGCCGCGCCGCAGGTTCGTGACTCCAGCGGACGTGCCGGCCACAGTGGCTGCGGCAGATGGGGTGGCTCCGGCGGATGGGTCGCCCGTGGCCGAGGCGGTCGAGGCCGATGGTGACCCCGGCCTGAGTACCACCATCGCCCGGCTGGTGCCGGGCACCGAACTGCGCGACGGTATCGACCGGATCCTGCGTGCCCGCACCGGCGGGCTGATCGTGCTCGGCTACGACGAGGAACTGGAGCGAATCTGCGACGGCGGATTCGAACTCGACGTCGAATTCTCGCCGACCCGGCTGCGTGAGCTGTCGAAAATGGATGGCGCCGTGGTGCTTTCGACCGACGGCGCACGTATCCGCCGCGCCAATGTCCATCTGGTTCCCGACCCCGGCCTGCCGACCACCGAATCCGGCACGAGGCACAAGGCAGCCGAGCGCACCGCCGCGCAGACCGGCTATCCGGTGGTGTCGGTGAGCCGCTCGACGGGCATCGTCACGGTCTATCTCAACGGGCACCGGCATCCGATCCAGACCTCGGAGACCATCCTGTCGCGCGCCAATCAGGCGATGGCGACGCTGGAGCGTTACCGTTCGCGCCTGGACGAGACCACCCGGCAGCTGTCGCTGGTGGAGTTGAACGACTGCGCCACGGTGCGCGATGTGCTGGCGGTGGTGCACTGCCTGGAGCTGGTCCGCCGCGTCGCGCGCGAAATCAGTTCCGACGTGGCCGAACTCGGCGTGGACGGCCGGCAGCTGGCGCTGCAACTGGCCGAACTCGTCGGCAACACCGAGGCCCTGCGCCGCCTGCTGGTCCGCGACTACATCCGCACCGAACCGGTCGACGACGTGATGGTCGACCGCACGCTGGCAGCGCTCGACGGGCTGCTCGAGGTGGATCTGCTCGAACTCACCAACCTCGCTCCGCCACTGGGCTTTCCGGCGACATACGAGGCCCTCGACACCGCCGTGGGCCCGCGCGGATATCGGGTGCTGGCCGAGATTCCGCGGGTGCCGCTGCGCCGCGCCGAACCCGTGATCGCCGCATTCGGCTCGCTGTCGGGCCTGGTTTCGGCGAGCGCCTCGGAAATCGAGGGCGTCGACGGTATCGATGCGCATCTGGCCCGGCAGATCCGCGAGGGCCTGTCCCGGCTGTCGGAATCCGGCGCGGTGCGATCGGCGGAATCCGGCACGGTCTGAACCGGCTTCGGGCGCTACCGGTTTCGAGCCGGTGAGTCAGGCGATGTTGAAGGTCTCCGGCGCGCTGCGCACCGAACCGAACTGCGCCACCACCGCGTATCCGCCGGCCGGCACCGGAACGCGATCGCCCGCACAACCCGGCTGCGACGTGGTGCCCGACCAGGTGAGAGTGAACGCCGCCTGCTGGCCGCCGTTGAGCGTGCGGAGATCGGCCGGACCGCCCTGATCGCAATCGGTGTTCGACCACAGCTTGCGCTGGCCGTCCAGCGACTGCACCCACACCTGCTGCAGGCCCGAACCCATATCCCGAGTACAGCCCGCGGTGGAGATGTTGGTGAGCACGATGGTGAACACCGGCTGATCACCGGCCTTGTAGGTCGGCTGGCCGACGGTCACCTTCACCGCCAGCGACTGATCCGGGCACGGGGCGGGGATGCCGCTGGCGGTGGCGTTGACGGTGCCCGAAGCCGGCGCCTTCGAACCGCTGGGATCGGCGGTGGTGGATCCGCCCGCCTTCGCGGAGGTGGAGGTCGCCCCCGCGGCCTTGGGGTCCTTGTCGTCCCCGCCGCCGCGCAGCAACATCAGCGCCAGCCAGATGACCAGAGCGAGCGCGACGATCAGCGCGCCGATGGCGAGCAGGCGGCGACGCCAGTAGATCTCCGGCGGCAGCGGTCCATTCGGTTCCAGCACGGCAACAACGGTAAGGGCACGATCGTGCCGTTCCGCTCAGGTACGCGGCGTGTCGGCGCCGAAATGGCGGTGACGCCGGGTACATTTTCGCGCCGCCTTCCGCGGCGGTGCGGGCACCCGGCGATCACCGTGTGAGAACCGTTGTGGTTCAGACTGTTTCGCCGATATCGCCGATCACCTTGTGCAACTGCGCGCGGCCGTCGGCAAGCTTGTAGTTCACACAGGCGATCGCGCACTGTCCGCTGTCGACCCGATCGGAGACGATCTTCGAGCGATCGGTGAGCAGGCGTGCGGTCTCCTGCACGTGGCGGGCCTCGAGTTCGTCGACTTCGGTGAGTCCGTCGCGGCGGCCGGTGAGGATGGACGGCGATACGCGCTCGACCACGCTGCGGATGAATCCGCCGGGCACGTTGCCGTCGTCGAGGGCGTCGATGGTCGCGCGGACCGCGCCGCAACTGTCGTGTCCGAGGACCACGATCAGCGGCACGTTGAGGATGGCGACGCCGTATTCGATCGAGCCCAGCACCGACTCGTCGACGACGTGGCCGGCGGTGCGGACCACGAACATATCGCCGAGGCCCTGGTCGAAGATGATCTCCGCGGCGCCGCGGGAGTCGCCGCACCCGAACAGGATGGCCCGGGGCTGCTGGCCACCGACGAGTTTGGCGCGGTCGGCGGCGCCCTGGCTGGGGTGCTGCAGTGTGCCGTTGACGAACCTGTCGTTACCCTCGCGGAGAGACTTCCAGGCACTGATCGGGTTGGTATGAGGCATGCGTCCCATTTTCCACAGCTTGCGGGCTACCGGCGAGTCCGATTGGCTACACGTGGGCAAATTTCGGATCACCGGCGGGCGGGCACGGCGGTGATGTCGTGAGCTCGAAGGCGGCGAGCGAGACCACGCGCGACCCGGTCGCGGGCGTCGACAGCGACGTTCTGATCGACTGGTACGAGCAGTCCGCCCGGGACCTGCCCTGGCGGCGGCCCGGCGTGAGCGCCTGGCAGATCCTGATGAGCGAGATCATGCTGCAGCAGACGCCCGTGGTCCGGGTGGAGCCGATCTGGCGGGAATGGGTGCGGCGCTGGCCGGTGCCCTCGGCGATGGCCGCCGCCTCGCCCGGTGAGGTGCTGCGCGCGTGGGGCAAACTCGGATATCCGCGCCGTGCCCTGCGGTTGCACGAATGCGCCCGGGTGCTCGCCGCCGAATACGGCGACGTGGTGCCCGACGATGTCGAGGTGCTGCTCACCCTGCCCGGCATCGGCGCCTACACCGCGCGGGCGGTGGCCTGTTTCGCCTACGGGCAGCGAGTTCCGGTGGTGGACACCAATGTTCGCCGAGTGGTTGCCCGTGCGGTGCACGGCCGCGCCGAGGCCGGCAATCCGCGCGCTCGCGATCTGGCCGAAACCGAGGCCCTCCTCCCGGTCCGGATCGACCGGGCGGCGGTCTTCTCCGCGGCGCTGATGGAATTGGGAGCCACCGTCTGCACCGCTCGCACTCCCGACTGCGAGCGCTGCCCGCTGCCGCGCTGCACGTGGGTCACATCCGGTCGTCCGGCATCCGATGTGGTGCGCCGTACCCAGAAATACGACGGCACCGATCGGCAGGCTCGCGGGCGACTCCTGGACGTGCTGCGCGCGGCCACCGGACCGGTCGAACGGGTGGCTCTCGACCTGGCCTGGACCCGCGATCCGGGCCAGCGCGACCGGGCACTGGATTCGCTGCTCGTCGACGGTTTGATCGAGCAGACCGCCGAGGGGTTGTTCGCGCTGGCCGGCGAGAGCGGCGCCGTCATGCTGTCCGGACCGGCCGGTCGGTCCGGCTGACCGAATCGACCCGAGGCGGGCGATCGACGACCGCGGGTCTCATCCGCGGACCGGCAGCTGTTCCTCCGCTCGGTTCCGTCGCGAATCCGGGTCGTTCGAGGCGTCGATATGCGGAGCCGGATCCGGCGCCGCTGTCGCGGCAGGCGCCGGGGTACGCAGGGCCGTGCGGCGGCGCGCGTTCACGAGCGGGCGGCCGATGAACCGGCAGGCCAGGTAGATCACGAACGAGATGGTCGTGATGAAGGTCGAGACCGGGACGCCGGGCGCCAGGGACAGCAGAATCCCGCCCACGGCGGCGATTTCGGCGAACAGCACCGACAACAGCGTCGCCCGCAGCGGGCTCGCGGTGAGCTGGGCGGCGGCCGCTGCGGGGGTGATCAGCAGCGACAGCACCAGCAGGGCGCCGACGATCTGCACCCCGAAGGCAGCGGTCACGCCGAGCAGCACCGCGAACACCACCGAGAGCGCGCGCACCGGAACCCCGCGCGCCACCGCGACTTCCGGGTCGGTGCTGGCGAAAAGCAACGGGCGGTAGATGAACGCGAGCACCGCCAGCACGCCGACGGTGCACAGCGCGAGCGAGGTGAGACCGGTGCCGCCGACGCTGACCACCTGCCCGGTGAGCAGGGAGAATTTCGATCCGGCGCGACTCGGCCCCAGCCAGAGGAACAGCACCGACAGGCCGAGCCCGAACGACATCACCACCGCGATCACCGAATCACGTTCGCGCGCCTTGGAACCCAGCAGACCGAACATGACCGCCGCGATCACCGATCCCGCGATCGCCCCCGCGCCCACGCCGATACCCACCAGCAGCGCGGCCGCGGCACCGGTCAGCGAGAGCTCGCTGGTGCCGTGCACGGCGAACGACATCTGCCGGTTCACGATGAGCGGCCCGATCACCCCGGCGAGCAGTCCCAGCAGGGCGGCCGCGAGCACCGCCTGCTGCACGAAGTCGTAGGACAGCAGGTCGGCGGTGGTGTGCAGATCCAGCATCTTGGCGAGGACGTCGGAAAGTTTCTCGTTCATTCGCCGGCTCCCTCGGTGTGGTGGGTGCCCAGTGCATCGATTTCGTCGCCGGTGCCGACGACCACCAGCCGGCCGCGGACGCGCAGCACGTCGACCTCGGTGCCGTAGAGCTCCGAGAGCACATCCGAGGTCATCACCTCGTCGGGCGTGCCGATCCGGAACCTGCCCTCCACCAGATACAGCACCCGATCCACCAGCGGCAGAATCGGATTGATCTCGTGCGTCACGAACAGCACCGCGGTGTCGTGGGTGCGGCGGCGGCGATCGATGAGTTCGGACACCAGCCGCTGATTGGCCAGATCCAGGCTCAGCAGCGGTTCGTCGCACAGCAGCACGCGCGGATCACCGGCCAGTGCCTGCGCCACCCGCAAGCGTTGCTGCTCACCGCCGGACAGCGATTCCAGCGGTGCGTTCGCGAAATGCTCGGCTCCGACCTGGGCGATGGCGTCGGCGACCCGGCGCCGGCGCTCGCCCCGGCCGCGCCCGCCCAGATCCGGAACCTGCCCTCCACCAGATACAGCACCCGATCCACCAGCGGCAGAATCGGATTGATCTCGTGCGTCACGA
>NZ_LZMK01000194.1:0-53022 GCF_001665865.1 Nocardia sp. 852002-20019_SCH5090214
GGCGGGGGAGCGGGCGGATCGGCTGCCGGGGACCGGGGCGGTCACCGACGCACCGGCGCTGCCCGGGATGAGCGAACTGGAAATGGCGGCCGCCGGTCGAGACCGTGGCCCGATGCGGACTCGATGCTGCCGAGCGCACCCGCGGTGGCCAGGGCCTCGGCCTGCGGCACCGTCAACTCGACCCGCCCGGTCAAATCCAGAAACGATCGATAGGGACCGGAAGACCGTGCGGCGACGATCTTTTCGGCCACGTCGTCACCGATGTGCCGGACCGCGGACAAGCCCAGTCGCACCTGGGTTCCGCACTGCTCGAGCGTCGCCCCGGCCAGGCTGTGATTGATATCCGGCCCGTGCACCACCACCCCGTGCCGGCGGGCGTCGGCCACCAGCGACTGCGGAGAGTAGAAACCCATCGGCTGCGCGTTCAGCAGCCCCGCGCAGAACGCCGCGGGATGATGCAGTTTGAACCAGGCCGAATAGAACACCAGCGCGGCGAAACTCTGCGAATGACTTTCCGGGAAACCGAAATTCGCGAAGGCGTAGATCTTCTCGTAGATGCGATCGGCCAGCTCTCCGGTGATTCCGTGCAGATCACGCATGCCCTGATAGAAGCGGCCGCGCAGCCGCTCCATGCGCTGCGGTGACCGTTTCGATCCCATCGCGCGGCGCAACTGGTCCGCCTCGGCGGCGGTGAAACCCGCGATATCGATCGCCATCTGCATGAGTTGTTCCTGGAACAGCGGAATTCCGAGGGTGCGGGCCAGCGAACTCTCGAGCGCCGGATGGTCGAGCGTCACCTCCTCCCGGCCGTTGCGCCGGCGGATATAGGGATGCACCGAACCGCCCTGAATGGGGCCGGGCCGGATCAGCGCGACCTCCACGACGAGATCGTAGAAGGCACGCGGGCGCAGCCGCGGCAGTGTCGCCATCTGGGCGCGCGACTCGACCTGGAACACTCCCACCGAATCCGCGCGCGCCAGCATCTCGTAGACGGCGGATTCGGTGAGATCGAGGGCGTGCAATTCCACGACCTCACCTTTGTGCTCGCGCACCAGATCGATCATGTAGTGCAGGGCCGAGAGCATGCCCAGACCGAGCAGATCGAATTTCACCAGACCCGCTGCGGCACAATCGTCCTTGTCCCACTGCAGCACACTGCGCCCGGGCATGCGCGCCCACTCCACCGGGCAGACGTCGGCGATCGGCCGATCACAGATCACCATGCCGCCGGAATGAATACCGAGATGTCGCGGCAGGCCCTCGATCTCACCCGCCAGTTCCAGGACCCGGTCCGGAATATCGGTATGCGTTTCGGATGCCACCCCGGTCCATCGGCTCACCTGTTTACTGAACGCGTCCTGCTGGCCGGGCGAGAAACCCAGCGCGCGAGCAGCATCGCGCACCGCGGACTTGCCGCGATAGGTGATCACATTGGCCACCTGGGCGGCGTATTCGCGACCGTACTTCCGGTAGACGTGCTGGATCGCCTCCTCCCGGCGATCGGATTCGATATCGAGATCGATATCGGGCGGGCCGTCACGTTCGGGCGCCAGGAAACGTTCGAACAGCAGATCGTTGGCGACCGGATCCACATTGGTGATGCCGATCGCGTAGCAGACCGCGGAATTGGCCGCCGACCCCCGGCCCTGGCACAGGATGTCGTTCTGCTTGCAGAAGTGGACGATATCGTGCACGACCAGGAAGTAGCCGGGGAAATTCAGTTCGGTGATAATCCGTAGTTCGTGTTCGATCTGCCGGTACGCCTTGGGATTCCCCTCCGGCGGGCCGTAACGATCGCGCGCTCCGGCGAGGGTGAGTTCCCACAGCCAGGAATTCTCGTCGTGGCCGGGCGGCACGTCGAACGGCGGTAATTCGGGGGCGATCAAGCGCAGATCGAAGGCGCATGCGCGAGCCAGATCGACCGCCCCGGCCACCGCCTGCGGGTATTCGGCGAAGAGCCGGGCCATTTCCGCACCCGAGCGCAGATGCGCGCCACCGGTGGGCGGCAGCCAGCCGTCGATGTCGTCCAGACTGCACCGTGCCCGGATGGCCGCCAGCGCCATCGCCCGGCGCCCCTGCGCCGGGGTGGCGAAATGCGCTGCGGTCGTGGCGATCACCGGCACGTCCAACCGGGTGGCGAGGGCGATCAACCGGGCATTGCGTTCGTCGTCGTCGGGCACTCCGTGGTGGGTGAGTTCGACGCTCACCCGGTCGCGGCCGAACAGATCCATCAGCCGGCGCAGCGCCGCCTCCGCCTCGGCGTCACCCCGCTCCAGCGCCCGGCGCACATGACCTTTGCGGCAGCCGGTGAGAATATGCCAGTGCCCGTCGGCGGCGGCGGCGAGCCGGTCCAGGTCGTAGCGCAGGATTCCCTTCTCACCGGCCACCATATGTGCCGCCGACATCTCCCGCGACAGCCGCCGATATCCCTCCTGCCCGCGCGCCAGCACCAGCAGATGCGGCCCGGACGGGTCCGGTTCCCCCGTGCGCGGTTGCGAATCGTCCATCGGAGCGGAGCCGAATATCGTTGTCGCGTCGCGAATTTCACCCAGCGACAATTCGGCGCCGAACACCGTCGGCAGCCCCCATTCGGCGGCGGCCTCGGCGAAACGCACCACCCCGTAGAAGCCGTTGTGATCGGTGAGCGCCAGGGCCTCGAGCCCCAGGCGCACCGCCTCCTCCACCAACTCCTCGGGTTGGCAGGCGCCGTCGAGAAAGCTGTAGGCCGAATGCGTATGCAATTCCGCATACGGCACCAGCGGACCGCTCGGCTCCGGCCGCGACCCCGCCCGGTATTCGCCGCGTGTATGCGACCACGCCGGGCTGTCTCCGCCGTCACGGGGCGGGGCGGCCCCGCGCCCAGGCAGACCGGAGAGCACCCGCTCCATTTCCGCCCAGGTGGGCGGGCCGTTTCCCCAGCCCATATCGGCACGCACCTTCGTAGATTCGAACGTATATTCGATACCGATGCTAACTCGTGGGCGCAACGTTCGGAAGGCGGCCCCGCTGCGATCAGCGGGTCCGGACGAATATCCCGCCGACCACCGCGGCGGCGAGCAGTGCGAGGACGGCGATCACCAGCGACGTCCGCAGGCCGCCGAGGAAGTCACCGGCCACCAGCGTGCCGAATACCGCGACCCCGACCGCGCCGCCGACCTGCCGCGCCGTGTTGAGCTGCGCGGACGCCACCCCTGCCCGGGCGGCCGGCACGCTCTCCAGCACCGCACTGGTCATCGCCGGCACGACCGTTCCCGCACCGAAGCCGACCGGGACGGTCGCCACCCAGATCATCCACAGCGGAGCATCCGCACCGGCCAGAACGAGCAGCAGCAGACCACCCGCGAAGGCGAGCTGCCCACCGACGATCGGCGAGCGCGGGCCGACCGCGGCGGTGATCCGGCCTCCGAGCAGATTCGCGGTCAGCGCGGCCAGGCTCATCGGCAGGAATACCAGCCCGGTCACCAGCGCCGAATCACCGCGCTGCTCCTGCAGAAACAGCGACAGCAGGAAGACGATGCCGTAGTAGGCGAAGTTCTGCACGAAGCCGACGACCGAGGCGGCCGAGAAGGCCGGGTGCGCGAACAGATCCAACGGCAACATCGGGTCCGCCACCCGGCGCTCCCACCGGACGAAGAAGACCGCACCGGCCGCCGCCGCGATCAATCCGGTCAGCACCGGCGCCGAGCTCCAGCCCCGGTGGCCACCCTCGATCAAGCCGTGGGTCGAACCGCACAGCACCACAACCACGGTGAGCTGTCCGACCGGATCCATGCCACGGCCGGTGCTCGCGGGCGTCGCCGCCGACCGGGTGGTGGCCAGCAGTCCGCAGGCGCCGATCACCAGATTGACCAGGAACAGCGACCGCCAGCCGAGCGTCGCCAGCAATACGCCGCCGATCACCGGTCCGGCTGCCACCGCCGCCCCGCCGGCCGCTGCCCACAGCCCGACCGCCCGCGCGCGCCGCCCGGGGTCGGCATAGGCGTGCCGGACCATCGCCAACGAGGCCGGCAGCTGGATCGCGGCTCCGAGGCCCTGCGCGAACCGGGCGGCGATCAACATCGCCGGCGTCGTCGCCAGCCCGCAGGCCAGCGAAGCCGCGACGAACACCGTGAGACCCGCGACGAACGCCCGCCGCGCCCCGATCCGATCGGACAGCGTGCCGCCGATCAGCTGGAAGGCGGCGAATACCAGCGTGTAGCCGTCCACCACCCACTGCAGCTGACTCAGGCCGGCATCGAGCCGGTGCCCGAGCGTGGGCAGCGCGACGTTCACGATGGTGGCGTCCAGGCTGACCATCAGGAATCCGAAGGAGGCCGCGAACAGCGTCCACCGGGCCCGCCCGGGCGCCTCGGTGATCTCGATGCCGGAAATCGGCTGGGTGACAGGTGTGCTCACGTCGTCAGCATCGATCCCGGGGCGACCGCCCGACAAGGGCCGAGGGTGCACCTGTCAGGGCTACCCTGAGCGAGGCGTGATGGTAGGAGGAACGGTGGCAGACACACAGGCGAGCGAGTTGGCTTCGTTCCTGCGCTCGCGCCGGACCGCGCTCGCGCCCGAGGCGGTCGGTATCCGCGTCGAGGGCGTGCGGCGCACGGCAGGGCTGCGCCGCGCGGAGCTGGCCCGGCTCGCGGGGGTCAGCCCGGGCTACTACACGCGGCTGGAGCAGGGGCGTGCCCCGCATCCGTCACCGAGTGTGCTTGCCGCGCTGGCGAATGCGCTGCGGCTGTCCGCCGACGAGCGCGAGCATCTGTTCGCGCTCGGCGGCGATGTGCGGCTGCAGCCGGCCGAGCCGGGCGAACTGTCGCTCGGCGCCCGCCGGATGCTGGAGCTGCTGTCGGAGCCGACGGCCGCGTATGTGATCGACCGCTACAGCGACGTTCTCGCATGGAATGCCGGCGCCGCCGCGCTCTTCGGCCACCTGGTCGAGGGCTCCGGCCATCCGAACAACGTCCGCTATGTCTTCACCGACCCTGAGGCGAGGCAACGCTTTTCGGACTGGGACGAGATAGCCGCCGACTCGGTGGCACATCTGCGTGCGGCCACCGGTCGGCGGCCGGACGATCCGACGCTGCGCCGGCTGGTGGCCGACCTGCACGCCCGGAGCGCTCCTTTCCGGGAACTGTGGGTCGATCACGAACTGCGGCACAAGGTCAGCGGGCACAAACGGCTGTACCACCCACTCGTCGGCGCCTTCACGCTCGACTACGTGGTGCTGGCCGTTCCGAATGTGCCGGGGCAGCGGTTGGTGGCCTACAGCGCCGAACCCGGCACGACCGCGTACGACGCGCTGGTACGGCTGGCGGCGGCTGCGCCCCGGGCATCCACTGTCGCGGGCTGACCAGGGAAGCGGTCGGCCCTAGGGGCAGAACAGGCCGCCGCTGGAATCTCGCTGATTCGAATCTTCTTCGCGAATATCGGCTCGCCCTAATGTCACTGGGCGAATCGACGGCGGGAAGGAAAGGGACCCCATGTCTGTCCTGGAGTCCGCGCCGGCGAGTACGCGCGCCGCGGGGCTCACCCCTGAGCCCGCTCATCCGCCGGTGTACAGGGCGCGACGCCGGCGCCGCGCACGCCGGACCGCCTGTTCCGCCGCGGCGGCGGCCTCTCCTTCGGATGCCCCCGCTGCGATCACCTTCGCCCGGGCGTCGGCCCCGGCCTTCTCGTCCCTGGCCGCCCTTCGCCGGCGCAACGCTGTCCACAGACTCACCGTCGTCTCCTCCCGCACCGATATCCGAACACCCAGCATGACGCGGGAGCGCCGGGCCGGCATCGCCCGTCGGAATGACCGGTACGGGGCCGATGTAGTCCTCGCGACCTACCCGGCTCCCCCGCGCCGATGTGCGCAGCCCCCTTGGCAGCGGAACTTACTTTGGAGTAAGTTCGGAGGAAATCGACCTGCAAGGGAGCAGCGATGTCGGATAACCACGCGGCCGAACACGGCTATCTGGCCCGTCGGCGGGCACGCCGGGATCTCGCCGGTAAACATGTCGTCATCACGGGCGCCTCCTCCGGTATCGGGCGGGCGGCGGCGACTGCGGTCGCCGCCAAGGGGGCCGTGGTGCTGCTGCTGGCACGGCGTGGCGAAGAACTGAACGCCGTGGTCGAGGAGATCACCGCCGCGGGCGGGCGGGCCTACGCCTACCAGTGCGACGTCACCGATTCCGACTCGGTGGACCGGACCGTGAAGTCGATTCTCGACACCCACGGCCACGTCGACATGCTGGTCAACAATGCCGGCCGCTCCATCCGGCGCGCCGTGCACCGATCCACCGACCGGCTGCACGACTTCGAACGGACCATGGCGGTCAACTACTTCGGTGCGGTGCGGATGACGCTGGCACTGCTGCCCCAGATGCGGGAGCGCAAATTCGGCCACATCGTGAACATCTCGAGCGCGGGTGTTCAGGTCGCCACACCGCGGTTCGCCGCCTATCTCGCCAGTAAGGCCGCCCTGGACAAGTTCGCGGAGGTCACGGCGGCCGAGATGCTCTCCGACAACATCACTTTCACAACCATCCACATGCCGCTGGTGCGGACGCCGATGATCGCGCCCAGCGGTAAACAGGGCCCGTCGGAATCTCCCGAATGGGCGGCGGCCACCATCGTGCGCGCGCTGAGCGAGCGGCCGCGGCGCATCGATGTGCCGGTGGGCACCCTGGCCGAATACGGGACGCTGTTCGCACCAGGAATCAAGGATCGGGTCATGCACCGGTACTACCGGGCGCTGCCGGACTCCCCCGCCGCCAAGGGCGAACTGCCGGTCGAGGACGAACCGGAGTCGGAAGTGCCCGCGCTGCAGGCGAAACCACAGCGCAAGCCGTCGGCGGCGGAGCGGGTTACCCGCTCGACACTGCGCCGCGCCGCCCGGTTGGTTCCCGGCACCTACTGGTAGACGCGGCTGCAGCCTCCACCCGCGTCGCTCCGTTGCCTCGCTCCCGCCGCCGGTCACCCGCGGCGAAATGTCACGTGGTCTCGTGGATTTCGTCCACGACGATCGCCGACGCCGGTTTCGGGGCGGCGCCGCAGCTCGCCTGGCGGGGCGGATAGCCGACGGTTCGCGTGGTGACCAGCCACCGGCGGCCGTCGGTATGGGTCACCTCGGCGGCGCCGGCGAAGGTCGCCGGATCCGAGATCGGGATGTTCGGCTCGACAGCCGTCACCGTCAACTGGTCGAGGGCGGCCGGCACCCGTTCCCGCACCGCGATCTCCGCCACCTGCTCGACCGGCGACAGGCCGCTTCGCCCACGAAACCCCTTCAGCGACAGGTGGTTACGCCGCACCTGCGCCACCGCTCGGACCGCGTCCTCGCCGTCGACCCGGCCGTAGGTCAACCCCTCGGGCAGGATCACCATGGCGGGCGCGAACCGGTGCCCGCCGGTATGCGAGCACTCCCAGACCTGATCCGGATATTCGGCCGCCAGCCGGGCCGCGATCGGACGTCCCAGCCGGGCGCAACACTGATCGCGCTTACCGTGTGCGCACACCAGGGTCAGCGGATCGGTCACGCGTTCACCGATTCCCGGCGCGGGACCGTTCAGCACGTGCAGATCGATATCGAGAAGTTGTTCCAGACCGGTGACGGTCAGACGTTCGCACCACGAATTCTGTGGCCGGGAGGCGGCGAGCAGAACCGTTCGCACACCGGTGAATTCGCCGCGACCGGGACGCCGGATGAGGGTGGGACGGACGCGCGCGGCCTTGGTGCGGGCGGCCAGTTCGGCGGTGAGCTCGGCACCGAGGACCGCATCGCCGATCACATCGCGGCCCCAGGCGCCGGGTTGTTCGATGCACAGCCAGCCGCTCACCCGGGTCGCGCTGCCCGGCAGGGGAATATCGGCCGCTGCCGCCGAACACGGCAGCCCGTCGAAATTGCTCGCGGGCGCCTGCGAGGTGGGTGGTGCGGAACGGGAATCGGCCCCCACGTTCAGCGCTCCAGGAACGGCAGCACCACCGAAGCGAACTCCCGATACCGGTCGCGGTGGATGCTGTGCCCGCAGGTGAAGGCCTCGACCCGGCAGTCCGGGACGCTGGCGCGGAAGATCTCCAACTTCTCCGGATCGACCATGCCGCCGGGACCGCCGCGCAACAACACCGTGGCTGCGGTGATATCCGCCAGCCGCTCCCACCATTCCGGATGCGGTTTGCGGAACTGCTCGAGCGCCGGAGTGGTCATCGACCGGTCGAAGGCCAGAACCGCACGCGGATGACGCAGCAGACTGGTGGTGGCATGCCACAGTTCCGGCACGGACGGCAGCCGCCGGGTGAGAGTGAGTTGTTCGTCACCGGAACGCAGCGGCAGCGGCTGTTCCTCGAGAACCAGCCGCCGGACCAGGGCCGGCCGTTCGATGGCCACCCACGAGCAGGCGTATCCGCCGAGCGAATGCCCGACCAGATCGACGGTGGCCAGTTCCAGCCGATCGCACAGGCGCAGCAGATCCGTGCCGAAATCCTCGAACCGGTAGGAGGCGGTGTGTTCGCTGCGGCCGTGTCCGCGCAGATCGGGAATGATCACCCGGCGTCCGGATCGGATCAGCGCGGTGGCGAAGCGATCCCAGGTGTGGCCGTCGCCACCCATCCCGTGCACCAGCACCACCGGGACCTCCGAGAGCGGATGCGGCGTCGGCGCGCTGCCCGAATCCCGATAGGCGATCTGCACCCCCGCCAGGGGCACCCGGATGACGTTCGACTCCACGATCAGCCAGGGTACGTCGCCGCGGGCGCCGTCGCCGCAGCCTGTGGGGTGTTCCATAGCCCGCGCCCAGGGGCATCGGCGGCGCCGGCGCTATTCGTAGAGTCCCTCCACGTGCCAGATGTGGTCGTAGCCGAGCAACAGTAGAGCACGCTCCTCCGTGTCGAGCAGGATCTGCGTGCGGACGGCGCCTCCGGAATCGCCGGTGGCCCACCAGCGTTCGTCCAGCAGCCAGGGACCGGCCCAGCCCGCGACCCGCCACGACTTGCTGCCCCAGTGCAATTCGGCCGGTTCGGCGGTGAACATGCCGCGGTCGGTGAGCCAGATCGGGCTGCCGTCGCCGGACTCCAGCCGGACCTCGGGATGGTTGACCAGCACCACCGCGGGAGCCGGTTGCGGCAGCCGGCCCGGCCACGGCAGGCCGGGATCGGCGGCGGGAACCGCTTCCTCACCGAAGGTGATCAAGGTGACGCGTTCGACGGGACCGCGGCCGCCGCTGAGGACACCGATCCGCACCGCCTCACCGCCCAGCAGACCCTGCACCCGGGTCAGGGCGCGGCGGGCGCGCTGATCCTCCTCGCCGACCCCGCCCCAGAGCCCGAGCTGCAGCGCACCGGCCGCAACCACCTCGACCGGCTCCAGGCGCAGCAGCGTGATCGGAGCGGACGGTGGCGGTTCGGAATCGCCCGTCCGCCCGCGTTTTCCGTTGGTCAGGGCGCGATGGGTGAGCCAGCCGTCCAGCTGCCAGCGCACCCGGTCCGCGGTGGTCTCCGGAGTGAGCGGCTGGGCACAGCGCCAGATTCTCGACAGCTGTTCCCCGGCCGCGGTTTCGGCGTGGACCGCCAGCCGGGTGCAGGCCACCGAGGCCGCCGCCAGGCGTTCGTGCAGCCGGGTGGCGAGCATGCGACCGGCGAAGGCGGCGGCATCGACCCGCTCGATCGGCGGATCGCACCGGTACTCCACCATCAGGTCCGGGGCGGGCGGGGCCGCCGAGGGCGGGCGCTCCGGTTCGGCACGGGCACACCGGTGCGCCCGGATCGCGTCGGCGCCGAACCGGGAGGCGACCTCGGCGGGCGTGAGGGCCGCGAAATCGCCGATTCGGCGTAAACCCAAGCGGTGCAACAGATCCACCAGTTCGGCACGCTCCGGTGGAGCCAGGCTCGGCTCCACGGCCAGTTCCCCCACCGGCAGCGGCGCCAGGAAATTCGCGGCGGCGCCCGGCGCGACGATCTGCGCCCGGCGCGCGGCTGTCACCGCGGCCGACAGTTCGTCGGCGATGCCGATCCGGCATTCCACACCGAGTGCGGCGACCGCGTCGACCAGGCGTTCGGCGGCCTCCTCCTCGGACCCGAAGTAACGAGCGGCGCCGCGGGCGGCGAGTACCAGCAGGCCGGGACGCAAGACCTCCACTCCCGGCACCGTCGCGTCCACGGCCGTCGCCACCGGTTCGAACAGACGCGCATCGCGGTCCGGATCCGCCTGCGCCACATGGAGGTCCGGGCAGCGCGCCTGCGCCTCGCGCCGGGTCAGACCGCGCCGCACCCCCGCATCGCGAGCCACCGCCGAACAGGCCACCACCCGATTCGCGTGCAGCACCACCACCGGTCGCAACGGTGAGAGGTCGGCCACTGCGGCCGCCGCCGCGGCCGGCCAGTCCGGACACCACACCGCCAAGACGCGGAACCCGGGTCGCTTCATCACGCCCCCACTGCCGACAGCGCGGTAGGCGGCGAATCCGATTCCGGTACAAGCCATTCGACCCGGCCGTCGCGCGGGCACAGGTCGAGCGTGCCGGTGCGCTCCGGTGCGGACCGGCCGCGCACGCAGACGTTCAAGCGCACCGATCGCAACCGGCCGCGACCACGCCCCAGGCCCGAATAGCCCGCGACCCGGGTGTCGATCCGCAGCGTCGGACCGCTCCAGGCGCCACCGGTCACCACGAGCGTGGCCCCTTTGCTGCGGGCGCGGGCGGCGAGAATTCGAGTTCGGCTGGGCGGCACCGATATACCGGCCAGGCCGACCACCACCAGATCAAGACCATCCAGCAACACTGCGGCGACCTCCACCGGGTCCGGGCCGGGTTCGGTCACCACGGCCAGCCGGCCCAGATCGGCACCCATCTCCGCGGCGGCGAGCAATCCGAGCCGCGGCAAGCCGACGGCCGCGGCGTAGCCCCCGCCGCCGGTCACCGCGGCCAGCAGGCCGGTCAGCAGCGAACCCGCGCCCGAGTAGGCCACCACCGCCCCCTTCGGCATCCCGCCCTCGGGCAGCAGCCCGGCCAGCGCGGGCGGTACGGGAAGAAGCTCTCTGCGCAGTTCAGCGCTTGTCGGCGGGCGTTCCACGACCTCGACCCCACGGGCCGGAACCGCGGCCATCCGCCGCCGCAGCTCCGCCAGCTGCACGGCCCGCGCGTCACCAGCCGAACCCATCTCGCCGACCACCTATCTCTCACCGAACGGACTCCACCGCACTCGATGCACCGCACCGCGGCATCGACTACATACCGCACCTCCTCCGCCTCACCCACCTGCGCCGGGGCTCGCATCCCCCGACAACGTCGGAAGCACCACCGAGTGGATTCAGCACCGATTCAGCTATCGATCGTAATCGAATATACGTTCGATCCGATGATCAGTAGAACCTTCCGACCGGTCTCCGTCAAGCCGCACCGGCCCAGGTGTCACATCAGTCCCACTGCGACTGTTCCGTCACCGGTCGCGGCTGTTGTCCCCACCACTCATCGGGGCCGTCCGGCGGGCCGCCCGCCGGGTTGTGACCGCCGCCAACCCCGGTCCGAAGCAGGCCGGTCGCCCTGGTTTTCGGCTATCCTCGCGCCGTGACCGAACGCGCCCGCCCCATCGTCGGCCCCGACTATCTCGTCGCCGGCCGTTACCGCCTGCAGTCCAAACTCGGAGGCGGCGGTATGGGTGCGGTATGGCTCGCCACCGATCGGCTGCTCAACCGCGAGGTCGCCATCAAACAGGTGCTCACCACCGCCGGGCTCAGCGAGGCCGAGGCGACCGAGGTGCGCAACCGGATCGTGCACGAGGGCCGGGTCGCGGCCAAGCTCTCGCACGAACACGCGATCGCCGTCTACGACGTGGTGCTCGAGGCGGGCGAACCGTGGCTGGTGATGGAGTATCTGCCCTCGCGCAGCGTCGCCAAGGCACTCGCGCTGGCCGACACCCTCTCCCCCATCGAGGTCGCGCAGATCGGCGCGCAGGTGGCCGACGCCCTGGCCACCGCCCATGCCGCCGGAATCGTGCATCGCGACATCAAACCGGGCAACATCCTCGTCGCCGATCGAGGCTCCGAGGTGGGGATGGCCAAACTCAGCGACTTCGGTATCTCCAGTGCGGGTGAGGCTTTCGACGAACCGGAAGACGTGATCACCGGCACCCCGTCCTATCTGCCGCCGGAGGTGGCGCGCGGTGCTCAGCCGGGCCCGGCCAGCGACGTATTCTCCCTCGGCGCGACGCTCTACACCGCGATCGAGGGACATCCGCCGTACGGATTCGACGACGACAACGACGTCATCGTCACGCGCGCGGCGATGGCACAGATCATTCCGCCCACCCGCAGCGGACCGCTCACCCAGGTGCTGCTGCACATGATGGAACCGGCGCCGCAGCGTCGCCCCACCATGGCCGAGGCCCGCGAGGAAATCCTCACCGCCGCCTTCGGTCCCGGCACCGGGCCTTATATTCTCGGCGCTCCGATCCGCACCGAGGACGGCACCATTCCGGCCTGGGCGGCCCGCAATTCGGCCGCCGGACTGCGCAGTCCGCATTCCGCGCCGCTGCCCCGCCCGCCGCGGGTCGCCGCGGCCGGTGCCGTTGCGCAGCAACCGAAATTGGGGAAATCGAAGCTCGTCGACATCGACTTCACGAAGTTCGGGCCCAATGCGGCGCCGCTCGCGATCGCGGTGGGCCTGCTGATCGGACTGCTCATCCTGATCGTGATCCTCGTCGCCGCGATGTAGGCGCGACTCAGTCGATGCGCCGGCGGTGCGCCCAGCGAGTCAGCGCATTGCGGTTGGACTGCTGGGTTTTTCGCAGCACGTTGGAGGCGTGGGTTTCCACGGTTTTCACCGAGATGAACAGGGTTTCGGCGATTTCGCGATAGGTGTAGCCGCGCGCCAGCAGGCGCAGCACCTCCAGTTCGCGCGGGGTCAGCGAATCCAGTTCCGGATCCAGCGGGGGTTCGGGGGCCGGTGAGCGCCCGGTGAACGAGTCCAGCACGAAACCGGCCAGCCGCGGACTGAACACCGCGTCGCCGCCCGCGACGCGCCGAATGCCTTCGGCCAGTTCGGAACCGGAGATGGTCTTGGTGACGTAACCGCGCGCGCCCGCGCGAATCACCGCGATCACATCCTCGGCGGCATCGGAGACGCTCAGCGCCAGGCATACCGGGCCGTTACCCGACGCCGAACCGTTCGGACGATCGTCGATGCCCTGCAGGACCGCGACACCGCCGCCGTCGGGCATGTGCACATCCAGCAACACCACATCGGGTCGCGCGGCGTCGATTCCGGCCACGGCCTCGGCCACGGTGCCCGCTTCCCCGACGACATCCATATCGGCTTCGCGGCTCAACTCCGCCCGCACCCCGGACCGGAACACGGCGTGGTCGTCGACCAGAAAGACCCGGATCGTCACAGTTCTCCTCACCTCGAGCCGGCCCGCTGCCGGGCGCGGCAGCGCCGAACTCCTCATCGGTACCACATCGGTGGCCGGGGTGCCGGAAACCGCATCGCGGTGGGCAGGGCCGGTACCGCTGCCGATGTGCCCGCCTCCCCCATCTCCGCACGCTCCGCCCGCTACCGCGACCTGCCCGGGCCGGTATCCGCGGTTTCCCCTCGCGGTTCGGTCGTCGCGGCGCTGTGCGAATCACCGGCGCGGCTCGCGTCGGCGGCCTCGGCCGCCGTGCCGGAGCGGTGTCCCTCCGCACTCGCGGACTCGGCATCCCCGGACTCTGCACGGTCGACGCCGGCTGCGGCGAATTCCTCTTGGCCCTCGGAATCCTTGCGAGGCATCATGATTCGCACCTCGGTGCCGCGGCCGGGTGCGGTCTGAACCTCGACGGTGCCGCCGCGGCGTTCGATCCGGGCGTGAATGGATTTCGCCAGGCCCTGCCGGTCCGCCGGTACCGAGGCGGGATCGAACCCGGTGCCGCGATCGCGCACGAAGATGCTGACCTGATGCGGTTCCACCTCGGCGAAGACGTCGATGGTCGGCACACCGGCATGTTTGGCGGCGTTGACCAGCGCCTCCCGGGTGGCGCCGAGCAGGGCGGTGAAATGTTCCTTCGGCAGGCCGAATCCGGTATCGCCGACATCCATCGAGACGTCGCCGACGGTCACCGGAGTCACCTGCACCCCGTACTGGTCCTCCACCTCACCGGCGATCGTGCGCAGTGCGGCGGCCAGGCTCGACTGCGCGGGCATGGAATCCTCGAACAACCATTTCCGCAGCTCCCGCTCCTGGCTGCGGGCCAGCCGGGCGACCTCCTGCGGATCGTCGGCCTGCCGCTGGATCAGCGCCAGGGTCTGCAGCACCGAATCGTGCAGATGTGAGGCGATCTCCTCGCGTTCCTCGTTGCGGATGCGGGCCGAGCGTTCGGCATTGAGGGCGCGCATCATGCGCAACCACAGCGGCACCGTCAGCAGTCCGACGCCGATCAGCGTGACCGCGACCGCGATCAGTGCCGAACCCAGCGAACTCAGGTTGATGCGGGCCAGCACCACCACGCCCAGCCCGACCACGATCAGCGTCGCCCCGGCCAGAATGCGCGTCCAGGTGAGCACGGTCGGCCGGGCGGGCAGGCCGAGAATGGAACGTGGCCCCTCGGCATCGAATTCGCGCCACACCAGCGCCGCACCGACGGCGACCACGATGATCGGCGCGACCACCCGCGCGGCGGTCCCGTTGAACAGCCACGCCATCGAGACCGACAGCGCCAGCCCGAGCAGCACCAGCCCGACGGCCTGCCGCCGCTCGGACGCCGTGGGCGGCGGCCCGTCCGCACCCGAGGACGTGAAGATCCACAGCAGCCCGTAGGCCACGATCCCCGCCCCCATCAAGGCCGACAGCAGGACGAACGCCATCCGCACCTTGAAGACGTCGACACCCAGATGGTCGGCGATACCGCCCG
The DNA here is from genome assembly GCF_001665865.1 of Nocardia sp. 852002-20019_SCH5090214. Taxonomy (NCBI): domain Bacteria; kingdom Bacillati; phylum Actinomycetota; class Actinomycetes; order Mycobacteriales; family Nocardiaceae; genus Nocardia; species Nocardia sp. 852002-20019_SCH5090214. The sequence continues at coordinate 14,843 of NZ_LZMK01000194.1, forward strand.
CGACCCCGCCGACGACCCGGCCACCGGATCGCCGCAGCAAACGCGGCTGTTCGAGCACCGGATCGGCGCCCCGGCCGTCCGGCCCGAGACCGTCCACACCGGCGCGAGGTTCGAACCCCACGCGACCGTCGAACCCCGAACGCGCGTCGAATGCGGGCATGGAGGGGTACATGCCTTCGATACTGGCACGTCACCCCGACAACCGACCATCGGGAAATACCCGGATTCCCGATCTCGGGGTCGCCGACGGCGCCGTGTTATCCGAGGCGGCGAGCACGCACCAGCGAGAGGCTACCCAGAACCACGCCACCCAGCCCGAGCACCACCGCGGCGATCGCGCCGGCCAGCCCGTTGCCGGTACCGAAACCACCGGCGGCATCGGCCCCGTGGATGGCGCCGACGACCGCGGCGACCGCTCCCAGCGCCAGCGCCGTGACGGCCCGGGACCGGCGGGTGCCGACGCGGTGGCCGCGGGCCGAGACCGCCGCCCCACCGGCGATCACGCTGATCAAGCCCAGGACGGCCGCGATGGTGGGAACGGTCCGGCCGACGCCGACCTCGTACCCGGCGGCCACGACTGAGAGGCGGGTGGTCGAGAGCGCGGCGAACACATCGAGTGCGGGCATCGCGAATCCTTTCGGTCGAGCGGCAGCCGGCTGCCGTGCGGGTCGCACGGACTCGGAATCGGCTGCGGACGCGACGATCGTCGCGCCGCGACCCGCTCGCGGGCATCGGCCCGGGATCGACGACGAATACGCCGTTCGGCGTAGCCGACCGCGCACCGCGACGTACGAAGTCGCGCGCTCGGCACGACGTCCCAGGCCGCCTCGGGCTCCTATGATCGCCACATGCCGGACCGCGTCACACCGCTGCGCCTGCCGGGCTGGTCTCAGGATCTGCTGTTGGCGGTATTCATCACCGTGATGCAGGTCCAGGGCACCGTCGTCCGCAACAGCGGCCGGCCCGAGGAGGTGCTGCGCCCGCTCTCGGACTTCGGATATCTCGGCTACCTCCTCTTGATCATCGCGGGCACCGTCCTGGTCCTGCGGCGCCGATATCCGGTCGCGGTATTCGCCGTCACCGCGCTCACCAGTGCGATCTACTACGCCCTCGACTTCCCGGACGGACCCGGATGGCTGGCACTGTTCGTAGCGCTCTACACCCTCACCGCACACGGTGACGGGCGGCGCTCGCTGGTGGTGGCCGGAGTGGGGATCGCCGTCCTTACCGCGATCTGGCTTCCCGCCGCATCGGACGTCCAACCGCCGGCCGCGATCGGCTGGGTCTATTTCCGGATAGGCGCCGCGGTGATGAGCGCCGCGCTCGGCGAGAGTGTCCGCTCGCGGAAAGTCATTGCGGCACAGGCGTTGGAGCGCGCCGAGCTGGCGGAACGAACTCGCGAGGAGGAGGCCCGCGCCCGGGTCGACGCGGAACGTCTCCGCATCGCCCGCGAAGTGCACGATACGGTCGCGCACGCCATCGCCGTCATCAACGTCCAGTCCGGTGTCACCGCGCACGTGCTGGACAAACGGCCCGAACAAGCGCGTGAGACCCTGAAGATCATCGAGCGGACCAGCTCTCGGGCGTTGTCGGAAATGCGGGCGGTCCTCGGAGTTCTCGACGACCGCGCCCCACATCCGGGTCTCGGGCAGATCCGGGAACTCGCCGCCGCGGCCCGCGACGCCGGGCTCGAGGTCGAATTCGGCACGCCCGCACCGCCTCCCGAGATACCCGGCGCGGTCGGCACCGCGATATACCGGATACTGCAGGAATCGATCACCAATGTGATTCGCCATGCCGGCGCGACGCGAGTCTCGGTCGAGGTGAACTACGGTGCCGACACGGTCGACATCAGGGTCACCGACGACGGGCGGCAGTCACCCGCCGCATCTTTCGCAGGTCCAGCGCGTACCGCCGGGCGCGGCATCCTCGGTATGCGTGAGCGATGCCGGCTCCTGGGAGGTGATCTGGACGCGGGCCCGCTTCCGCACGGAGGATTCGCGGTCACGGCCCGGCTGCCCCTGGCCACGACGGAAACGGTGAACCTGTGAGCAGTACGGCAGACTCGGACGGTGGCACCCCGATCCGGGTTCTGCTCGTCGACGACGAGCAGTTGGTGCGGTCGGGCTTTCGGCTCTTGCTCGATATCGAGGACGACATCACGGTCGTCGGAGAGGCCGCCAACGGCGCCGAAGCCGTGCGGAAAGCTCGTGCGCTGCGTCCGGATGTCGTACTGATGGATATCCGCATGCCGACGATGGACGGCATTCAGGCCACCCGCGAGATCGCCGCGACGACCGGGCTGCAGGATGTCCGGATCCTCATCCTGACCACCTACGACACCGATGCCTATGTCTTCGAGGGACTGCAGGCCGGCGCCGGCGGTTTTCTGCTCAAGGATGCCGGTCCGGCCGAGCTGCTGCACGCTATCCGCGTGGTCGCCGCCGGTGAGGCTCTGCTCGCGCCCCGGATCACTCGCCGGCTCATAGCCCAGTTCACGGCTCGCCGCGCCGCCGACCAGGCCGCCGAACAGCGGCTCGCGGTACTGACCGACCGTGAGCGGGAGGTGCTGGCCCTGGTCGGCCAGGGCATGAGCAATGCCGAGATCGGCGCCGAACTGTTCCTCAGTCCGGCGACCGCCCGCACCCACGTCAGCCGGGCAATGGTCAAACTCGGCGCGCGCGACCGCGCGCAATTGGTCGTCATCGCCTATCGAACGGGCCTGGTGGCACCGTAGATCGAACTTGTCCGACCGTGCCCCGAGCCGCCGTCGTCTGGCGGCCCGAGTCGAGTCGATTCCGTCCGGATGTAGTTCAGGTTCGTTTTCAGGGTGAACCCCGATGCCATTCGATGCTGCTCACGGCCACCATTGAGCTATGACCACAGCGAGCGGCGGGACCGGCGGCACGAGCCGGACGGGATTCAGCGAACAGCTCCAGCACCTGTGGCGGACGCGTCCGACACGGTTGCCGGGACAGAGTCCGGTCGCCGGCGTGGCGTCCGGATTCGGCCGGCGCTACGGCGTGGACCCGGTACTGATCCGGGTCGCGTTCGTGGTGTCGACGATCTTCGGTGGTGCGGGCATCGTGTTGTATCTGGCGGCATGGCTGCTGCTGCCTCCGGCGGGTGATGCGGTCTCACCCGCGGAGGGCCTGATCAGCCGCGGACGCAGTTCGCAGTCGTCGACCAAGACCATCGTGCTGATCGTCGCTCTGGCGATCGCGGTCACCACGATGGGCCCGGTGGGTGTCGGACTCGGCGGCTCGGGGGTGATCAGTTTCGCGCTGATGGTGGCCGGTTGGTGGTTGCTGTACATGCGGCAGCCGGAACCGCCGATCGACGGCTCCTATCCGCTGACGGCCGAGGGCGGGATCGCGGCGACGGGATATCCGGGGGCGAGCTTCCCGGGCGGGTCGCCGTGGAGCGGAAGCCAGTACGGACCCTTCACCAAGCTGCCCGACCACTACGAACCGGACCCGAATGCCTTTGCCGGCGGCCAGGTTCCGACCACACCGACACCGGCCTCGAACGACGCTGTTTCGACGGCGGACAACGCGTCGACGGCAACCGAACCGATCGTCGCAGCCGCCGCCACCGCCCCACTGCGGGTCGATCCGGCCACCGGGACGCCGGAAAGTGATCCTGGCGAAGCCTGCACCGCATCGCCGGACAGCACGAGCTCGGCACCCGAAGCGACCGAACCGACTGCGACCGAAAGCTCTGCCGCAGAAGGTGTTCCGACGGAAAATGCGTCCGAACGGCAGGCCGATTCGGACGCCGCGACCGATCCCGGTACCTCCGAACACGCTGCCACCGAGCCGGACTCGCTCACCGACGAAGCGCCGGCCGACGACCGACCCACGGTCGCGCTGACCCGGCCACTCACCGCCGAATCCGAATCGGCGGCACCCTCCGACGAACACCCGGCCGAGGACGAGTCCGGCCCCGACGATTCGCCCGGGCCCGGCGGGAGCACACCTCCTCGCCCGACGCCTCCTCCCGGCCCACGGCCGACCGGCAACCGTCCGATCCCGAACCCGGCGCATGTCGGCCCGACTGCGGCCGGCTGGGATCCGCTCGGCGTGGCGCCCATGGCCTGGGATCTGCCCACCCCGACGCAGCAACGCCCGGTCGCGGTCGTCCCCGCACAGCGGCCGCGCTCCCGGCTCACGCCGGTGGTGATCGGTCTGGCCGTCCTGGCGGCAGCGGCGGCGGGCGCGGTGGCCGCGGCCGGGGCGGACTGGATGACACCCGCGCGGATCGGCGCGGTCGCCCTGGCGGTGGTCGGCCTGGGCCTGATCGTCGGCGCGTTCCTGCGACGCGGCTACGGCTTGATGGTGGTGCTGGCGCCGCTGGCGGGATTCGTCATCCTCGCCTCGATGGTCGGTCCCGTCGAATTCGACCGCGGAGCCATGGGCGACCACGTCTGGACCCCGGCCACAACCGCCGATCTGGCCTCGGAATACCGGATCACCATGGGATCGGGCACGCTCGATCTGCGCCGACTGCCCCTCACCGAGAATCGCACGGTGCACGTGAACGTCCAGATGGGCGACTTCCGGGTGCTGGTGCCGGACTCGATGCGGCTACACGCGACCTGCAACGCCAGTATGGGCGACGTGTCGTGCCCGCAGGGGCCCACCGGACCGGCCGACGGGCCGATTCTCACTCTCGACGTCGATGTCCACGCCGGAAACGCGGAGGTGAAACGTGGCTGACAACGAAACGGCCGACACTCGGACCGAAACTGGGCGCGGACCGTCGTTCTCGCTGCTGCTGGCCGGGATACTCGCCCTGCTGGTCAGCGTCTGGGCCTTCATCGGCCCCACGTCCTGGCCCTTCCACAGTGCGGTGCCGGTGGGCTGGATCGTGGTGGGTGTGGCGGTGGTCGTGGGCATCGCCCTGGTGATCTCGCCGCGAAGGAAGAAATAGCCTCCGGAAGAGGCCGCAACAGAAAGAAGGGGCCTTCCAGCCGATGCTGGAAGGCCCCTTCTCCGCTATCCGTGACGACAGCCGCTCATTCCCATTCGATGGTGCCCGGCGGCTTGCTGGTCACATCGAGCACCACGCGATTGACCTCGGCCACCTCGTTGGTAATCCGGGTGGAGATGCGTTCGAGCACCTCGTAGGGCAGGCGGGTCCAGTCCGCGGTCATGGCGTCCTCACTCGACACCGGCCGCAGGACGATCGGATGTCCGTAGGTGCGGCCGTCGCCCTGCACGCCGACACTGCGCACATCGGCCAGCAGGACCACCGGGCACTGCCAGATCTGCGCGTCCAGACCGGCGGCGGTCAGTTCCTCGCGGGCGATCGCGTCGGCCTGCCGCAGGGTTTCCAGCCGGTCCGGCGTGACCTCGCCGATGATCCGGATCGCCAGGCCCGGCCCCGGGAAGGGCTGGCGCGCAACGATTTCCTCGGGCAGCCCGACCTCGCGGCCGACCGCGCGCACCTCGTCCTTGAACAGCAGCCGCAGCGGTTCGACCAGCTCGAATTCCAGATCCTCGGGCAGCCCGCCGACGTTGTGGTGGCTCTTGATGTTGGCGGTGCCGGAGCCGCCACCGGATTCGACCACGTCCGGGTACAGGGTGCCCTGCACCAGATATTCGACCGCGGGTCCGCCATCGCCGTCCTCGGTGCCGGTGGACTTCACGACCTCGGCGACCGCATCCTCGAAGGACCGGATGAACTCCCGGCCGATGATCTTGCGCTTCTCCTCCGGATCGGTGACGCCTTTCAGCTCACCGAGGAACTTCTCCACCGCGTCGACCGTCACCAGCTTGGCCCCGGTGGCGGCGACGAAGTCGCGCTGAACCTGTTCGCGCTCCCCGGCCCGGAGCAGGCCGTGGTCGACGAAGACACAGGTCAGCCGGTCTCCGATGGCCCGCTGCACCAGCGCGGCCGCCACCGCGGAATCCACGCCACCGGAAAGGCCGCAGATCGCGTGTCCGTCGCCGATCTGCTCGCGCACCTGCTCGACCAGCGCATCGGCGATATTGGCCGGGGTCCAGGACGCGGGGATGCCGGCGAGTTCGTGCAGGAACCGGCTCAGCACCTGCTGGCCGTGCGGCGAGTGCAGAACCTCCGGGTGGTACTGCACACCGGCCAGCCGCCGGGCGCGATTTTCGAAGGCGGCGACCGGCGCACCGGCCGTCGTCCCCGTGACCTCGAAGCCGGCCGGCGCGTCGGTGACCGCGTCGCCGTGGCTCATCCACACGGGTTGCACCGTCGGCAGTCCGCCGTGCAGCACGCCGCCGTCGATGTTCAGCTCGGTGCGGCCGTACTCACGGGTGCCGGTGTGCGCGACCGTGCCGCCGAGCGCCTGCGCCATCGCCTGGAATCCGTAGCAGATACCGAAGACCGGAATGTCGAGATCGAACAACCGCGGATCGAGCTGCGGCGCGCCCTCGGCGTACACGCTGGACGGCCCGCCGGACAGGATCACCGCCAGCGGCTGCCGATCGGCGATCTCCTCCACGGTCGCGGTATGCGGTACCACCTCCGAGTAGACGCTGGATTCGCGCACGCGCCGCGCGATCAACTGCGCGTACTGCGCCCCGAAGTCGACGACGAGAACTGGTCGCTGGGTTTCTGCCACCCGCACAGTTTAGTGAGGGCATCGGCGCACCTCGAGGGCGGGCGAGCCTGCGACTCGAGGCCGTGATCGCCCCCACTCCACCGGTTCGATGCCGGTCGTATCGGCCGGTGCCGGCCGGGCTTGCGAAACGGCCTATCCGCCAGCACATATCCATGCCCGCCTTCCTCCGCGGCGATCACGAAGGCGGAGCAGCGGCACTCGGCGACGGCTATCCTCGTGCTCGTGCCATTCGCCCGTGCGATCGATGCCGAAATCCATTACGAGGATTCCGGTGGCCGTGGCCCGGTGGTACTGCTGGGGCACGAATTCTTCATGGATCGAACGATGTTCGCATCGCAGGCGGCCGCATTGGCACCGGAGTTCCGCATCGTCACCTGGGATGCGCGCGGACACGGCCGCACCCGCGACGAGGGGCTGCCCTTCACCTATTGGACGGCGGCCCGCGACGCGCTGACCGTGCTGGATCAGCTCGGCGTCGAACGCGCGGTGGTCGGCGGCACCTCACAGGGCGGGTTCAGCGCCATGCGCACCGCCCTGCTCGCTCCCGAACGGGTGGAGGCGCTGATCTTGATCTCGACCGAGGCGCACAGCCCGACCCCGCAGGAACTCGTGACCTCGCGCCGCTTCCTGGACCACTGGCGGGAGCCGAATATCCGGCACGCCCTCGCCGAGCACATGGCGCACTGGCTGATCGGAGACGACGCCTGGTACCGGGCGGTGTGGACCAAGCGGTGGCTGGCGCGCGATCCGCACGAGCTCGAGGCCGCGGCCGGATGTCTGCTGGCCCGCGACTCGATCCTGGATCGGCTGTGCGAAATCACCTGTCCCGCATTGGTCATCCACCCGACGCGGGCCGGCATCCCGCGCGCGCACGCGCTGGAGATGGCACGGCGACTGGTCGGATCGCGATTCTGCGAAATCGAGGGCGCCCGTCAGGCGGTCAACATGACCCACCCCGAGCAGGTCAACGCCGCGATTCGCGACTTCCTGCGCGGGGAGGTGCTGACCCGGCTCAACTGAGCCGGGCCGCGGCGTGCGATCTCAGGCCCGCACGCTGAGACCGACCCGCTGGAATTCCTTCAGATCGCAGTATCCGGCCTTGGCCATCGAACGACGCAGGCCGCCAACGAGATTCACCGAGCCCCACGGATCGCTGGACGGTCCGTACAGCACCTTCTCCAGCGCCGGCTGCTCGTCCGGCTCGGCGAACTGCAGCAGCGCGCCGCGCGGGACCGACGGATGCGCGGCCGCCGAGGGCCAGTACCAGCCGTGGCCGGGCGCCTCCTGGGCCAGCGCGAGCGGCACACCCAGCATCGCCGCGTCGGCACCACAGGCGATGGCCTTGGCCAGCTGGCCGGAGGAGACGATGTCGCCGTCGGCGATCACGTGGACGTAGCGACCGCCGGTCTCGTCGAGGTAGTCGCGGCGGGCCGCGGCGGCATCGGCGATCGCGGTCGCCATCGGGACGCCGATACCGAGCACCTCACCGGTGGTGGTGGCGCCGGGCATCGAGCCGTAACCGACGATCACGCCGGCGGCGCCGGTGCGCATCAGATGCAGGGCGGTGCGGTGATCGCTGACGCCACCGGCCACGACCGGCACGTCCAGTTCGGCGATGAAGGTCTTGAGGTTCAGCGGTTCCACCGACGAGCCGGCATCTTCGACGGGCACCGCGCTCGCGCCGCCGACGTGTTCGGCGGAGATGATGGTGCCGTGGACAACCAGCAGGTCGATCCCGGCCTGCACCAGACTCGGGGTCAGGGCGCGCGCGTTCTGGGGGCTCACCCGCACCGCGACCGTCACTCCGGCGGCGCGCACCTGCGCGACCGCGGCGGCCAGCAGGTCGGGCTGCATCGGCGCGGCGTGCAGTTCCTGCAGCAGTTCGACCGCGGCCTCGGGACCCTTGTGCTCGGCCACCTCGACCAACTGCTCGATGCGTGCGCTCACATCGGCGTGCCGGGCCCACAGTCCCTCGCCGTTGATGACGCCCAGTCCGCCGAGGCGGCCCAATTCGATCGCGAATTCCGGCGACACCAGCGCATCGGTCGGATGCGCGACCACGGGGATGTCGAATCGGTAGGCATCCAGCTGCCATGCCAGCGACACCTGCTTCGACGACCGGGTGCGCCGCGAGGGGACGATGTCGACATCGTCCAGCTCATAGGTACGCCGGGCGGTCCGACCCATCCCGATCTCGACCATGTCCCGCACTGATGTCTCTCCTTAGTGTGTTCTGCCACGCCGGTGTGTGCGACGAACTCGCGCGCCGGCGCCACGACGTCGCGGCGATCTCACGCCGACGCGCGTCCATCCTCCCAGCTCCCGGCGTACGCCATACGCCGGGGGCGGTCCGTGTCGGACCGTGAGCATCGGGACGGGCCGGGCGCGGTCACACATCGACACGACCGACCGGTATCCCGGGACCGCGTTGGGCCGACGCGTCGCGATGACATGCCTTGTCCCGGAAGCATTTCCGTCACCCGCGACACAGCGGCGAGCCAACCGTGTCGCCGTGGCGAGGACTCGTCGCCCTCGCCCCGGCTCCTACTTGCCGCGGCCGGTGTAGTTCGGTGCCTCGACCGTCATGGTGATGTCGTGCGGGTGGCTCTCCTTGAGACCCGCCGCAGTGATCTGCACGAACTGCGCCTGCTGCAGGTCGGCGATCGACTGGGAACCGGTGTAGCCCATGGCCGCCCGCAGACCGCCCACCAACTGGTGGATGACCTGATTCACCGGACCGCGGAAGGGCACCCGCCCCTCGATGCCCTCGGGCACCAGCTTGTCCTCGGCCAGCACGTCGTCCTGGAAGTAGCGGTCCTTGGAGTAGGACTTGCCCTGCCCGCGTCCCTGCATGGCGCCCAGCGAACCCATGCCGCGGTAGCTCTTGAACTGCTTGCCGCCCACCAGGATCAGTTCGCCCGGGGATTCGGCGGTACCGGCGAGCAGCGAGCCGAGCATGACCGTCGACGCACCGGCGGCGATGGCCTTGGCCACGTCACCGGAGAACTGGATACCGCCGTCGGCGATCACCGGCACGTCGGCCGCGCGGCACGCGGCCACGGCCTCGAGAATCGCGGTGATCTGCGGGGCGCCGACGCCGGCGACCACGCGAGTGGTGCAGATCGAGCCGGGACCGACACCCACCTTGACCGCGTCGGCGCCGGCCTCGACCAGCGCCGCCGCACCCTCGCGGGTGGCGATATTGCCGCCGACGACCTGGATCCGGTCGCCGACCTCGTTCTTGACCTTGGCGACCATCTGCAGCACCTGGGCCTGATGGCCGTGCGCGGTATCGACGATCAGCACGTCGACCCCGGCATCTGCCAGGCTCATCGCGCGCGACCAGGAGTCCTCGCCGACACCCACCGCGGCGCCGACCAGCAGGCGGCCGTCGCGATCCTTGGTCGCGTTCGGGTACTGGTCGGTCTTGACGAAGTCCTTGACGGTGATCAGCCCGCGCAGGCGGCCGTTGCCGTCGACGATCGGCAGCTTCTCGATCTTGTGCCGGCGCAGCAGACCCAGCGCGGCCTCGGCGGTGACGCCCTCCTGGGCGGTGATCAGCGGCGCCTTGGTCATCACGTCGGCGACCCGGCGGTTCTGGTCGACCTCGAAACGCATGTCCCGGTTGGTGATGATGCCGACCAGCGCACCGGTCTCGTCCACCACGGGCAGACCCGAGATCCGGAACCGCGCGCACATCGCGTCGACCTCGGCGAGGGTGTCGGTCGGGCGGCAGGTGACCGGATCGGTGACCATTCCGGCCTCGGACCGTTTCACCGTCTCCACCTGCGCGGCCTGATCGGCGGCCGACAGATTGCGGTGCAAGACGCCCATACCTCCGGCGCGGGCCATGGCGATCGCCATCCGCGCCTCGGTGACGGTATCCATCGCCGAACTCACCAGCGGGGTGCGCAGCGTGATCTCGCGCGTCAACCGGCTGGAGGTCTCGACCGAGCTGGGGATCAGATCGGAAGCGGCCGGCAGCAACAGCACGTCGTCGAACGTGAGGCCGAGCATGGCGATCTTGTTCGGATCGTCACCACCCGTATGCGGGCGGACGGCTCGTTCGCCCATCACGGGACTACTCATCTGATCGACCCCTCCTGGACCTCGAAAGCACCGATACGGCACTTCGGCCCGGCATTCCGGGACCTCGGTACCGATCGAGAACAGCTGATGGATGGTGGAGCCGAAGCGTGCGACCCGGCGCCTGTGTATCCATGGTATCGGCCGCCTGTGGGGGCGACCTCGTCGCCTCCGACACAGTGGTGGACGAGGGTGACAGCCGCGCAACAAGCGCGTCAAAATGCCTTCAGCGCTGGCGCGGAGGGGGTGGTTCTGCGTACCGTGGGATTGTGCGTGACCATCTACCACCTGGCCTGCCGCCGGACCCCTTCGCCGGAGATCCCTCCGACCCGTCGGCCGCGCTCGATGCCATTGAGCCTGGGGAGCCGCTGGACCCCCATGAGCGCCTAGCGGTCGAAGAGGATCTCGCCGATCTCGCGGTGTACGAGGCGCTACTGTCCCACCGGGGCATCCGCGGTCTCGTGGTGAGCTGTGAGGATTGCCGGCAGGACCACTACCACGATTGGGACATGCTGCGCGCCAACCTGCTGCAACTGCTGGTCGACGGCACGGTCCGCCCGCACGAGCCCGCATACGATCCGACGCCGGAGGCCTACGTGACGTGGGACTACTGCCGCGGATATGCGGATGCCTCGATGAACGAAGCCCTGCACGGCGACGGATTCGACGGTTTCGACGCCTGACCCCTCAGCCGCGTAGCGCTCGGCTCGGCACAGCCGCGCGCGCTTTCGGCGTGTGAATTTCCACACTTCCGCCGCGACGTACCGCGCGCACTTCCCCCTGAAAACCCCTGAAAAACACGAATCCGACCGCCGGGATCGGCGATCGGTTCTCGTATTGAATATGTGGTTCTAGTTGATGCCGGTGTGCAATCCCCCACCGGCCGGCGGCACGACCACCGTCGGCACCGAGGGCACCGACGGATGGACCGGGGCCACCGTCTGCTGCGGCTGCGTCGGCGGGACCACCGCCCCTCCGCCGATGGTGGTCGGCGGATTGGCGGTGGGCTGGTTCGTCGGCGGCTGTTCGTGTGTGGGTGGCTGTTCGTTGGTCGGCGGCTGCTGCTGAGTCGGCGGCTGGTTCGTCGGCGGCTCGGCAGTCGTCGGCGGTTGCTGCTGCTGGTTCGTCGGCGGCTTGGAACCACTTCCCGGCTCGGTGCCCGGCGTTCCCGGTCCGGAACCGCTCGCACCGGTTTCGGGCGCGGTCTGGCTGCGCATGATCTCCGGGCCCGGGGTGCTCGGCTTGGAGCCGGTGCTCTCGTGCTGCCCTGGATTGGCAGACTGTCCCGGCGTCGTCGGCGCGACCACTGTCGGGGTGGCCGGCGTCGTATTCGCCTTCGGCTCCAGCGACTCCAGCGCGGCGGCCACCTCGGGTGCGGTGGTCTTCAGCTGATCCAGCATGTGCTGCCAGCGCACCTGCAGATCCTGCTTGCGCGAGTTGTCGTCGACCTGAGTCGTGTTGGTGGAAGCGCTCTCCAACAGTGCCTTGGCCTGTTCGGGGTGTCCCTGGTCGATCAGCGCCTGCGCCTTGGTCATATCGTCGTCGGCGCGCTGGGCGATCGTGGTCTGCGCCTGCTGGCTGAACACGACCTCCTTCACCCGCCACAACGGATCACCCGGCTGCGCGCCGTAGGAGAAGGCCGTCGTCCCGCCGGCGATCACCGCGACCGCGGCCGCGGCGCCCATCAGCGGACGTACCAATCGCAATCTGCCGCGGCGATGGGCGTTGACCCTCGCCTCCCGCGCTCCGATCTCCTGGTTGACGGCCGCTACCACGGCGTCCAGATCGGGACCGGCCGGCATCGGAGTGTCGACGATATCGGCTCGCCAATTCGCGAGCAGGCTCGCGAGTTGATACTCCTCGGCACTGTCGGTCGCTACGGGACCGTCGCCTGCGATGGCGTCGATCAGCGCATCGTCGCGTCGGACCGCTGCGATATCCACCGGCCCGGCGTCACCGGACTCCCCGGATGCCTCGGCATAGGGACCGCTGTTCGGCGATCCAAGCCGCGCCTTCCAGTCGCCCCGACCGCGCTCGCCATCCCTAGCCATACATTTCACCTGCCCTCGCCACTTGTGACTTGAGTTTCGCGAGCGCCCGATGCTGAGCCACTCGTATAGCTCCCGCCGTACTGCCCACGGCGACAGCAGTTTCTTCTGCTGACAAACCCATGACCAAACGCAGGATCAGGATCTCTCGATGCTTCTCCGGTAGCGTGGCCAGCAGACTGTTCATCTGCCGGCTCGTTTCGGATTCGAGAGCGCGCTGCTCCGGCCCCTGGTCGGTGGATATGACATCTGGTACTTCGGCCATCGCGTCCGCCTTGTTACGGGCGGCGTTGCGATGTGCGTCGGCGACCTTGTGCGAGGCGATTCCGTACACGAAAGCCATGAACGGCCGCCCCTGGTCCTGGTAACGCGGCAGGGCGGTCATCACAGCCAAGCAGACCTCCTGCGCCACGTCGTCCGCGGAGAGCTGCCCACGCTCCGCGGAACCGATCCGCGCACGGCAATAACGAACTACCAGCGGGCGGATGATTTCCAGTACCTGGGCTAAAGCCGAACGGTCGCCCTGAGCTGCAGCAGCTACGGCGGCGTCCAACTCCTCGCCCGAGTGCGTCATCGTCAGAGATATTCCTGGCGTTACAAGTGGCACGGCCGGATTTCGACCGGTGCTTCCACCGGTCGGTGGAACGAAACCAACAATAGCGGCTCAGCTATGTGAGTCGGACAACATGGGGGATCACTGCTCCCCGATTTCCGTCCCGATCCGCAGCCGACCGCCCCGACCAGCCAGAATGCTCGCGAACACAGCGGCTTCGGCTGCCGCGCGGCGGGCCTCGGCCGGCTCGCACACCCCCGACCGCAACATCGCGGCGGCCCAGCGCAGCGGCAGCAATCCATGTGCGGCGCAGAGGGAATCGACCAGCTCGGCACCGGCGCGACTGCGATCGATGTCACCCTCGGCCGCCGCCGCGGCGGCCAGCAGTAGCCGCGACTTCACTTGATGCCGAACCGATCCCATCCGCTCAGCCGCGGCGACAGCCGCCTCGGCGTGCGTCGACGCCGGCTCGGCGACCAGTCCCAGACCGGGTGCGGCGAGGGCGGTTTCGGCGCTGACCCAGTGCCAGCGCACCAGTGTCCGCAGGTCCGTGGGCGCGCGATCCAGTTCGCCGCGACAGCGCCGCAGCAACCGCGCGGACACCTGCGGCTGCCCGGTACCGAGTGCGTCCGCGGCCAATCCGGTCAGCGCGTCGCAGACCGCCGCAGCGCGCATCGGATCGGCGGCACCCACCACCGGCAGGTTCGCGACCAGCGCCGCTGCGCGTCCGTCCAGGATCGCGGCGCGCGCGTGCCAGCCGAGTTGACGGAGCAGCGACGCCTCGGTGGAGGCCACGAGCGAGCGGAATACCGGATCCCTGGTCAACCGGGCGGCCCGGAGCAATTCGGTGCGCGCGGCCGCATACCACCCCCGACCACCGAGGACGATTGCCCGCAACCGGGTTCCGGCGGGATCGGCGGCGACGGGCAGATCCGCGAGCGCGATGCCGGGGCGGCCGCCGAACGCCGCGTCGGCCAGTACGGCGGCGGGCCCGGGGTCCAGCAACCCGCGCACTCCCGGGGACAAATCCAACACCAGCGCACCTTATCCGGAGGCGGCCCGCGCTCCGCACCGCATACGGGCTATTTCTCAGCGAAAAGCGGAGGCGCCGTGTTTCCATCAGGTAAATCTGCAACGAGCTAACCGCCGGCGCACCGAAGCAGAATTCGCACGCTTTTCGGATTATTAACCTGCGCGCCCCGACGCGGCCATCCGGACTTCTTCCGCGCGCACGAGGCCAGTGTGCCGCATCACATATCACACTCCCCAGCGTTGGCAAGTACGACAGATCTTTTCTTCTGCTAAACACCCTGTGAACTGGGAAAACGCGGGAATCTACGGACACGTCGCAATACTCGCGAAACAAGTCAACCGGTCAGTATCGCTTTCCCGGTCCGGAAAGTAAACAGTGCGTAGGTTAAATCTGAGATCTGCCGGAATTGCGATCACTGTCGACGTATCTATTGACGTGATTTCACTGCGCGACCTAACGTACTTCATCGCCGTCGTCGGCGCCGCGCGAAATTGCGGCGACCGCGTACTGCGATCGCCGGAGATCGGCGATACGGTCCGAGCCCGATCTCGGCAAGGTCACTGTCGCCCCCGCCCAGGGTCCGGACAGACCGCTGCTGACAAGCACCGCTCGACAACGCCGACGAGCTCGCACCATGAGGAGTTCACCATGCCCATGCCCACCCACCTCCCCGGTCCCAACGCCGACATCTGGGATTGGCAGATGCGCGGCTCGTGCCGCGGTGTGGACTCCTCCGTCTTCTTCCATCCCGACGGCGAGCGCGGCCGCGCGCGCACCCAGCGGGAGTTGCGCGCCAAGGAGATCTGCCGGACCTGCCCGGTGCTCATGCAGTGCCGCAGCCACGCCCTGAAGGTCAGTGAGCCGTACGGCATCTGGGGCGGCATGTCGGAGACCGAACGCGAGCTCCACGCCCGGCGCAACCGCCGCCGGATGGCCGTCTGACCGGCGCTCGCGAAATTCGGTCGCACCCGACCGATCCGAACCAGCTGGGGCGCCGAATACCTAGCAAACACCCGGCCACTGAACGTGGCCGGCGACACCGGTACAGGCGCAGGTTCTCGGCCACCGCCGATTCGCCTGCCGCATGTTGACCAACGGCCGCACCCAAGCCCCAGCGTTTCGCGAAAGTCATCGGCGTGTCACGGCGTGTCTCCGCACACTCCTCGGCGTGTCGTCTTACGCGCGAAATCCGCTGGGCCACAGGTGCGTTGCCCGACGCACCCCACCTGAAAGGAGGTCATAGCGACGCGCTACGGTAGTGACCGATGACACAGAATGGAGCGTTGTGACAACGCGGCCGCCGGCCGCAGAGGACGACTCGTTCCAAGGATCCATCGGGGACGGTCGGGTGGCCACACCGAGTGTGGACTCTGCGATCACGGCACGCGCAAGCGAAAGTATCGAGCTGGCGGCACTTCTGGTGCGCTGCGGCCGGTCCGATCAGCAAGCATTCGCCGAGCTGTACGACCGCACGTGCGCCCGGGTATTCGGACTGGTGCTGCGTGTCCTCCACGATTCCGGTTACGCGGAGGAGACGACCCAGGAGGTCTACCTCCAGATCTGGCGCACCGCAGCCAATTTCGACCCGGCCAAGGGTTCGGCGGTGACCTGGCTGATGACGCTCGCGCATCGGCGCGCCGTCGACCGCGTCCGAGCCGAACAGGCGCACGCCCAGCGTGAGGTCACCTACGGCACCGCGACCCTCGGCCACGAATTCGACGAGGTCACCGAGGAAGTCGGCCGCCGACTCGAACAGCAGGCCGTACGCGAGAGCCTCGCCACCCTCACCGAAACCCAGCGCGAGGCCATCTCGCTGGCGTATTTCGGCGGCCGGACGTATGCCGAGGTGGCTGCCTACCTCGGAGTAGGGTTACCGACCGTCAAGTCCCGGATTCGGGACGGATTGACACGACTGAAAAAGAGTTTGGGAGTGACGTGAGATGAACGAGAGCCAGATCGATCTCGCGCATACGGTCGCGCTCGGATCGATCGGCGACGAGGACCAGCGCGCGGTGCAGGAGCTGTTCGACTCCGGCGACCCCGTACTGCGCGCGGACTTCGACACGGAAGTGCAACTGACCAGAGAAGCTCTTACCCTGTTCGCCTCGGCGTCGGCCGTCCAGCCACCCGCCACCCTCCGCACCCGGCTCCTGGCCGCGATCGCCGACGATCACGCCCCCGCCGCACGACACATTCGTCCCCCCGCGCACCGCAACGGTGAGGAAGCCGGTCCCACCTCTCTCAACTGAGCTCCGGCCTCAACCGAGCCTCGAGGTAGGCGCAAACGCTCCAGCGAGTATCCGCTCGCAGCCCCCTCACGAAAACGGCAACGGCCCGTTCACGTTCGAAACGTGAACGGGCCGTTGCGGTCACAAGGCTCCCGTCACCGAGACTCAGGCCCGACCCGATCTCACCGGGTTGCGGCCCGACCCAACCCCAACGGGTTGCGGCCCGGCTCGTCGATCGGTGCCCGTTGCGTACGCGACGAAGGAGCAAGCAACGGGTGCCGATCGACGAGCTCTAGGGGGCCACCGCGGCGGAGCCGCGAATTCGACACAGCCCCGCCGCCCGCTTCGATAACTCAGTGCGCGTGGCCGTGGTGGTTGTCGGCCTCGTCCTCGGCCGGCTTGTCGACCACGGCGCTCTCGGTGGTGAGCACCATGCGCGCCACGGAGGTGGCGTTGAGGACCGCGGAGCGGGTGACCTTGACCGGGTCGACGACGCCGTCGGTGATCAGGTCGCCGTAGGTCAGGGTGGCGGCGTTGAAGCCGTCCTTGCCCTCGCTGACCTTGCTGACCACGACCGCGCCGTCGATACCGGCGTTGGTGGCGATCCAGTACAGCGGCGCCCGCAGCGCCTGCCGCACGACCTCGACGCCGATGGCCTGGTCACCGGTCAGCGAGTCGCGCAGTTCGATCAGCTTGGTCGCCGCTTGCACCAGCGCGGTACCGCCACCGGAGACGATGCCCTCCTCGACCGCGGCCTTGGCCGCGCTGACCGCGTCCTCGACCCGGTACTTGCGCTCCTTGAGCGCGGTTTCGGTGGCCGCACCGACCTTGATGACCGCGACGCCGCCGGACAGCTTGGCCAGCCGCTCCTCCAGCTTCTCGCGGTCCCAGTCGGAGTCGGTGGCCTCGATCTCGCCGCGCAGCTGCGCGACGCGGGCGTCGATGGCCTCCTGGGTGCCGGCGCCGTCGACGATGGTGGTCTCGTCCTTGGTGACGACCACGCGGCGGGCGTGGCCGAGCAGGTCCAGACCGGCCTCGCGCAGGCTGATGCCCAGGTCGGGGTTGATCACGGTGCCACCGGTGACGACGGCCAGGTCGTCGAGGAACGCCTTGCGCCGGTCACCGAAGAACGGCGCCTTGACCGCGACGACCTTGAGGGTCTTGCGGATGGCGTTGACGACCAGGGTGGACAGCGCCTCGCCCTCGATGTCCTCGGCGATGATCAGCACCGGCTTGCCGGATTCGGCGATCTTTTCGAGCAGCGGCAGGAAGTCGGGCAGCGAGCTGATCTTCTCCCGGTGCAGCAGCACCTGGACGTCCTCGAGGACGGCTTCCTGCTTGTCGGGGTCGGTGACGAAGTAGCCCGACAGGTAGCCCTTGTCGAACTGCACGCCCTCGGTGATCTCCAGGTCGGTGCTGACCGTGGAGGATTCCTCGACGGTGACGACGCCGTCCTTGCCGACGGTGGTCAGGGCCTTGCCGACCATTTCGCCGATTTCCTCGTCGCGTGAGGAGACGGTGGCGACCTGGGCGATGGCCTTCTCGCCGGAGACCGGCTTCGCGGCGGCCAGCAGCGCCTCCGACACGACGTCGGCGGCCTTGCTCATGCCGGCGCCGAGGCCGATCGGGTTGGCGCCGGCGGCGAGGTTCTTGAGGCCGCCCTTGATGAGGGCCTGGGCCAGCACGGTGGCGGTGGTGGTGCCGTCGCCGGCGACGTCGTTGGTCTTGGTGGCGACGCTCTTGACCAGCTGCGCGCCGAGGTTCTCGAACGGATCCTCGAGGTCGATGTCGCGCGCGATGGTGACGCCGTCGTTGGTGACGGTGGGGCCGCCGAACGCCTTGGCCAGCACCACGTGCCGGCCGCGCGGGCCGAGGGTGACCTTGACGGCGTCGGCCAGCTTGTCGACGCCGCGTTCCATTGCCCGACGAGCCTTCTCGTCGAACTCGATCTGCTTTGCCATGGTTGAGATGTCCTTGGGGTGGGAGTGGTGGACGGGCCTGCGACGACCCGCGGCCTGGAGCAGCGACCTGGACGATCCCGGCCACAACGATCACTGCCCCGGCGCCCATGCGTGGGACACCGGGGCAGTGATCGTTACGGTGCGATCCGGATCGCGACGGCCGCGTGGGTCATCGGTCGGTCATCACTTGTCGACGACGGCCAGCAGGTCGCGCGCCGACAGGATCAGGTACTCCTCGCCGTTGTACTTGATCTCGGTGCCGCCGTACTTGCTGTAGATGACGACGTCGCCTTCCTTGACATCCAGCGGAATGCGCTTCTCGCCGTCCTCGTCCCACCGGCCGGGTCCTACGGCGACGACGGTGCCCTCCTGGGGCTTCTCCTTCGCCGTGTCGGGGATGACCAGGCCGGAGGCGGTCGTCGTCTCGGCCTCGTTGGCCTGGACGAGGATCTTGTCCTCGAGCGGCTTGATGTTCACGCTCGCCACGTTGAGCCCTCCACTTTCAGGGGATTCGGTCGTCCGGGGCTGTTCCCCGGACTCACGGTTTGGTCACGGTGTTGCTGCGGCGTTCGTGGAGCCTTACCACTACCGCCGTGCCGACCCTGCGCACAGCCCCGTCGTCGCGGGTGCCGGGACCCTTGCCCAAAGTCGAGCTGGCACCTGAGCACAACCAGTGCCGACTAGCACTCTATACACGAGAGTGCCAGCGCTCAAGGGTGGGCAGTGCTGACATCGCGACACGCCCGAGGGCGTGGCAATTGCTCCGAAAAATCTGTAACGTTCGGATAACGGATTGTGACAGTATGTAAGACGGTTCCGTGATCGGTCATGCCGTACGACAGTTGTGTCGTTACGGCGCGTCCATCGGCCGTAACCGTCACGCGATCCGTTGAGTACCACTGCTTCACCCATTCGCGCGACAACCTCGCGCACACCTGAGACGAGAACAAGACCGCACGTGATCGACGGCCGGTCCCGACCCTGAACACGGATCGCACCTGATGGGACCGAAAGCCTGACGGAATGGCGCCTCACCGGACCGCCCCCGACGGAGGAAGACCCGCCCCGATCCGCGCGCGGAGTATTCGCCGCACAGCGGATGCCCGTGATGTCCGTTCGAGATGGTCGGTTCCACCAAGGCCGTCCGCTCGACCAGCTCGAGAAGGGAGGTGAACATGCGAACATCCCTCGGTATCTCCGCCGGGAACGAGGTCGTCTGCTCGGCCGTCGTGACCACCACGCCCAACGGCGCCCAGAGCTTCGACTACCGCGTCGTGTCGGCGGATGTGGCACATTCCGATCCGGGTGATCTGGTCGCCTCGTCGATCGAGCTGATGACCACGCAGATGCCCCGCGACTACCTGCACCGGGTCGGCACGCACACGCCCGGCGCCTCGGCGCCCCAGACGCAGCCCGTCCCGGCCGGGGCCATCGCGGTCGCCTACCGCGATCGTGAGCAGGCGATGGCGATTCGCGCCGCGATCGGCAAGCAGCGCCGGGATGTGCAGCTCATCCCCGAAAGTACTGCGGCACTCACCTATTTGCGCGAGACCGGCCTCCTCGACCGCTACGAGACGGTGGCCGTGATCGACCTCGGCGCCTCCGGTACGACGGTCACCGTGGCCGATCTGGCCGACGACACCGTGCTGCGTTCGGAGCGCACCGAGACGATCAGTGGCGCCGCGGTGGACGAGCTGATCTATCACCATCTGCTGGACTGCCATTTCGCCCGCAGGGGCACCCGGCCCAACCGGACCATGCTGATCAACCGCAGCCGGGCCGCCAAGGAGCATCTGTCCATCGCCCCGGCGGTGACCATCGATCACGTCGCCGGGCAGCCGCTGAAGCTGACCCGCGCCGATTTCGGTGAACTGATCGCCGATCTGCTGCACGAGGCGGCCGACTACGCCCGCGCGGTCTTCGCACGAGCGCCGAAATCCCCGGAGGCAGTGGCGATCATCGGCGGCGGCGCCAATATCGCCTCGCTGGTCGAGGGACTCGACGCACTGCTCGACATTCCGGTGGTCTCGGTTCCGGAGCCGGAGGCGGTGACCGCGAAAGGCGCGGCGCTGGTGGCCGATTCGGCCCAGCCCTCGACCTTCTCCCCGATCGCGCTCGGTAGCGACGGATCGGCCGGAACCTTCACCAAACTGATCGGCACCCTCGTCGGTGCGGTCGTGGTGGTCGGTCTCGTGGTCGGCTACGGCGTCAAGGAACTCGTGCCGACGGCCCACCAGGATGTGACCCCGGCAGGGACGACCGGTACTCAGCTGACCACGTCGCCCACGTCGTCCCCGATGCCCACGGCTACATCGACGGACGGCACCGGGCAGAGCCGGACCGAGCGTCCGCCGACGAGCTCCACCCAGCCCGGCAGTTCGGCACCCGGCACATCGCCGGGCAGCTCGGTGCCGACCACCCATGCCGATCAGGTGCCGCCGATCACGCCGACGACCAGTGCGCCGGTCCTGCGGCCGGATCCGAATCTGCCGCAGATCCCGTTGCCCAACCTGCCGCATCTGCTCGGACCGCTGCTGGGAACCACCACGCCGCAACCGGTTACGCCCGAGACGACCACACCGGACAGTCCTACTCCGGGGGCCGCGCCGACCAAGCCGGGCAGTACCCGAATTCCGGTACCGCCGCACTCGAGTTCCGGGTCTGCGGAGACGGACCCGGCCCAGTCCGCCGAGCCGGGTGAATCCACTCCCTCCGGGCAGCCGACAGCGCCCAGCACAACCGTGCAGCCCCAGAACTGAGCCGGCGGAATCCTTTTCGGGACGGCCTCAGCGAATCTGGCTGGTGGACACCGAAAGACCTGGATCGGTCGCGACCGTCAACGGAGACGGTTCGGCGCCGCCCGCGATCACGTGGGCACCCAGGGTGGCGATCATGACGCCGTTGTCGGTACACAAGCGCGGCTTCGGCACCCGCAGGGTCAGACCGGCGGCCGCGCACCGCTCTTCGGCCATCGACCGGATCCGGGAGTTGGCGGTCGCGCCGCCACCGAGCACGAGCGTGTCCACACCGACATCCTGCGCCGCGCGCACGGCCTTCATGGTCAGCACATCGGCCACCGCCTCCTGGAACGAGGCCGCGATATCGGGGATCGGCAGTTCGGTCCCGTTGCGCTGGGCCGCCTCGACGTAGCGGGCGACGGCGGTCTTGAGACCGGAGAAGGAGAAGTCGTAGCGCGGATCACGCGGCCCGGTCATCCCGCGCGGGAATGCGATCGCGGCAGGATCACCGTGGACCGCAGCGGCATCGAGCGCCGGACCGCCCGGGAAGCCGAGGTCCAACAGCCGCGCCACCTTGTCGAACGCCTCGCCGGCGGCATCGTCGACGGTGCTGCCGAGTTCGACGATCGGCTCGGCCAGATCGGTCACGTGCAGCAGATGGGTGTGCCCGCCGGAGACCAGCAGGGCCACGCACGGCGGCATCGGTCCGTGTTCGAGAGTGTCGACGGCGACGTGCCCGCCGAGATGGTTCAACGCGTACAGGGGGATATCCCAGGCCGCCGCATAGGCTTTCGCGGCCGCCACGCCCACCAGCAGCGCACCGGCCAGGCCCGGTCCGATGGTGACCGCCAGCGCATCCGGCTTGGCGATGCCGGCCGTCGACAGCGCACGCCGCATGGCGGGCACGATGGCCTCGAGATGGGCACGCGAGGCGATCTCGGGAACCACGCCACCGAACCGCGCGTGCTGATCGACGCTGGAGGCGACCTCGTCGGCGAGTAGCTCGCAGGTGCCGTCCGGATGGCGGCGGACGATGCCGACACCGGTTTCGTCACAGGAACTTTCGACACCCAGGACGATCATGACAGGACCTCGGAGTCGTGGGCGCGCTCGACGCCCGGGTGCGGGAATCCGGTCATCGCCGGGCGGCGCATAGTGAACGCGTCGGCGCCGCTGGGCTGGTAGTAGCTCTTGCGCAGGCCGATGATGTGGAAGCCGTGCTTCTCGTAGAGCGCGATGGCCGGGGCATTGTCGGTGCGCACCTCGAGGAAGACGGGCCCACCGCGCCGGCCGGCCTCGGCCAGCAACGCACGCAACAGGGCGGTCCCGATGCCGCCGCGGTGCACATCCGGATCGACACCGATGGTGTGAATCTCGGCCTCGGGATGGTCGGGCGTGCCCAGCAGCGCGATGCCCGCGTACCCGAGCATGCGCCCCGCGTCGTCACGCGCCACCAGATAGCGATTGTGCGAACCGGCCAGCTCCGAGCGGAAGGCCACGTCCTGCCAGGGATCGTCCTCCGGGAACAGCAGCAGTTCCAATTCCACGCAGCGCGCGATATCGGCCGGGCCCATCGGTTCGATATGGACCACCGGCGAGGATTCGGTACTCATCGCACCGCCTGATAGCTGCGTTCGACCGCATCGGGACGGCGCAGATACAGCGGGACCAGCGGCTGCGGCGTCGCGCGCGCGAGGATGTCGTGGGCGGCACACCGCACCAGCCCCGCCGCCGACGGGGTCTCCACCGGCAGCACCGGAAGATCGAAAAAGTCCACGTGCGAGGGTGATCCGGCGATCGCGGTCGCGTCCCCGGAATCCAGATCGACCGGTTTGCACACACCGGGACCGTCGACGCGGCCGCCGCGGCGATACCGCGCCCAGTACACCTCGCGGCGGCGGGCGTCGGTCACCACGAGCAGTTCGGCGCCCGAGATCTCGTCCTGACCGGCCGGCACCTCGGGCCATGCCTCCGCGGCGATGGCGTCGAGACTGCAGACGCCGTGCACCGGCAGGCCCAGGGCGTCACCGAAGGCGGCGGCGGTCGCCATTCCCACCCGCAGGCCGGTGAACGGGCCGGGGCCGATACCCACCACGACCGCCCCGATATCGGTGCGCGTGCGGTCGGCCTCCTCGAGGCAGGCCAGAATCTGCGGGGTGAGCACCTCGTTGTGGGCGCGCGCGTCCACGGTCACCCGGGAGGCGAGAGTGCGGACCTGCGGCTGTGTGGCGGCCTGCTCCAGTTCCACCAGTCCTGCTGTAACGGCAGGCGTCGCGGTGTCGACAGCAAGTACAAGCATGATTGCCTCAACGATACCGGTTGGTCACCTCCTGTATGCCATCAGCGCCGTCGGCGTATTCGCATGTCGCAACCGCGGGGCAAACCGCTGCCGGCCGGATGTGCGCACGTCGTGACGAGGCGACCGCGTGGCGCTCGTCAACGACCAAGTGCCGCAACAACTGCCGGGGTGCCGGTGCGGAGGTCCGCGATCGGGGCCCGGGGGCCGGGCCGGATTCCGCGCTGCCGCGTATTCGCCCGCGGCGCATCGGTGGCGAGCATCACAACCGATCAGTACTGACCGACCCACTCCCAGGTGGCGGTGCGGGTCTCCGATTCCGCTTCCCGATGCAACCGCACCCGCAGATGACGGTCCGCGAGATGTTCGACGACGCCGAGGCCCCACTCGACGACCACCACCGCTTCGTGCAGATCGGCATCGAGATCCAGGGCGTCGAGCTCGTCGAGGTCACCGCCCAGCCGGTAGGCGTCGACATGCACCAGCGGTATCGATCCCGGCGCCGCGCCCGCGCGATGCTGCCGCGCGATGATGAAGGTCGGTGAGCTGACCCGTCCCTCGACCCCGAGCCCGGCCGCGATCCCCCGGGTAAGCGCGGTCTTCCCCGCGCCCAGCGGGCCGTCGAGCACCACCAGATCGCCGGGCCGCAGCTCGGCGGCCAGCTCCCGGCCCAGCGCCTCGGTATCGGCGACCGTGGGCAGTTCGCGGCTCTCGGCCTCGCCCTGTGCTTCCGGGGCTTGCTCGCGATGCTCAGCCATTGCTCGCCTCCCGCCCCGCGCCGTAGTCGACGGACGCGCCGCCGAATACGCCCGTGCGCAACAGCAATCGATCCAGCGCGGCATTGATCAGCTCGGGATATTGCAGATGCACCATATGCGCGGCGTCGGTGACCCGGATCAGATCGGCGTCCGGCAGCCGGGCGGCGAGTTCCCGCGAATTGCGGAACGGGATGATCAGGTCGTGGTCGCCGCCGACGACCAGCGCCGGCCGCGGCGCGAGCACCGGTAGCGCCGCCGATTCGTCGTGCACCTGCAGGGCTTCGAGAAATTTCACGATGGTCTCGACCGGTGTGCGATCGATCATCGAGGTGGTGAATCGCGACAGCGTGGGACTGACGTCGCCGTGGAACGAACTGACGTGCAGGACCGGGGTGATCAGCTGACGGGCCGTGACCCGTCCCGCCTGCACCAGCGCCGGGGAGGTGTGGGCGAGCACCCGGAACCCGTCGATCGCCGGACTGCGCAACAGCTGTGCCGCACCGGCGCGGGTCACCCCGGCCGCGGTGGTGGACAGCAGTGCGGAGGCCAGCACGCGGCGCTCGAACAATTGCGGATTCCGCGCGGCCGCCGCGAGAATCGCCATCCCACCCATGGAATGCCCCACCAGCACCAGCGGGCCGTCGGGCGCACAATCCTCGATCACCCGCAGCAGGTCGCGTCCCAGCTGTGGAACCGTGCAATTCGCAGTGCTCGACGTGCCGGAACTGCCGTGCCCGCGCAGATCGAAGAACACCATGCGGACCTGCGCGCCCCACTGCCTCGCGAGATCACGGCGCTGAAAGTGGAACGAGTGCATGCTGTTACAGAATCCGTGCACGAAAACGACGGTGGCAGCCGGGTTCTCGGCGCCGACGACGCGCGCGGCCAGCGGTACGCCGTCGTCGGCCACCACCCGGCGCGCGGGATCGCGGTCCAGCAAGGTGAAATCCTCGTCGCGCAGGTCGTCACCGCGAGCCGGCCAGGCGACGGCGGCGCCCATTCGCCGCAGGGCCTGCGCACCGGCCAGCGCGCCCAGCACACTCGCCGACGCCACCCCGCCACGCAGCAGTGTGGACCGTAACCGGCGCGCGCTCCGAAACTGATGTGCCCGTTCGGGTTCCATCACACCACCCCTGCCTGTCCGGTATAGCCTCGCACGACACGGCCGCGGGGGGAACACACGATCTCGTAGTGGATGGTGTTCATCAGTTCCGCCCACCGCTGGGCGTGCGGATCACCCGGGGCCCCGCCGAACAGCACCGCGCGATCCCCCTCCTGCACTCCCTGCCGGTTCTCGCCCAGATCCACGACCAGCTGATCCATGCACACCCGGCCGATGTTCGGATACTCCGCATCCCCGATCCGCAGCGCGATCCGACCACCCAGGCCGCGCGGCACGCCGTCGGCGTAACCGGCCGGAATCAGTGCCACCGTGGTGTCGTGCGGCGCGATCCACTCGTGCCCGTAGGACACGCCCTCGCCCTGCGCCACCCGTTTGACCAAGGCGACCCGGGCCCGGAAGGTCATGGCCGGGCGCAGGCCGAAGTCGGAGATCTCCGGAATCGGACTCAGGCCGTAGACGGCGATACCGGGCCGCACCATGTCGAACGCCAGATCGGGCCGGGTGAGCGTGGCCGCGGAGTTGGCCAGGTGCACCACCTCGGGCTGCAGCCCGTAGTCCTTGGCGAGAGCGATGGCCTCGACGAATCTGTCCCGCTGCGCGTCGATGACCGGATGCTGCGGCTGATCGGCGTGGGCAAGGTGGGAGAACATCGCCCGCAGATGCACCACGCGCTCGGCGACCAGCTCCTGCAGCAGGGTCAGCACGTGCGGATACTCCGTGGAGGAGACACCGTTGCGGTTCAGGCCGGTATCGAGCTTCAGCGTGACGGTCGCGGTGGTTCCGCTCGCCCGCGCCGCGCGCTCCACCGCCCGCAGGTGGGCGGTCGAGGAGACTCCGATCTCGATATCGGCGGCGATCGCGGCGGCGTAATCCGCGTCGGAGGTGTTGAGCCAGCTGAGGATGGGCGCGGTGATACCGGCCGCGCGCAACTCCAGCGCCTCGGGAATGGTGGTCACGCCGAGTTCGGCCGCGCCCGCGGCCAGTGCCGCCCGGCCGACCTGCACCGCTCCGTGGTTGTAGGCGTCGGCCTTCACCACCACCATCACCGCGGCATCGCCCGCGTGTTCGCGCAGTATCCGCACGTTGTGTGCGATGGCATCCAGATCGACGACGGTCTCCACCTGCGGATCAGCGCTACTCACGGCTACCGATCCTGCCACGCGGCGCGTCGCGCCCACCCGGCGCGCCCGGGTGATATCGGATCGAGCCGAAATCAACCCTTGCTTGGAGTGCACTCCAGCTCATTAGCGTGGTTCACGCGGGCACACGCCGCCCGCCACCACCCATCGACCAGAGGGGTTTCATGAGCAAGGTTTGGTTCATCACCGGCGTCTCGCGCGGATTCGGCCGCGAATGGGCTCTGGCGGCCCTCGAGCGCGGCGACCGGGTCGCCGGAACCGCGCGCAAGCTGGAGACACTCGACGACATCGTCGCCGCCTACCCCGACACCTTCCTGCCGCTGCAACTCGACGTCACCGACCGCGCGGGCGACTTCGCGGCGGTTGCGGAGGCCGCCGAGCGGTTCGGCCGCCTGGACGTCGTGGTCAACAACGCCGGGTACGGGCACTTCGGCATGATCGAGGAACTGACCGAAGAGGAGATCCGCGCTCAGCTCGAGACCAACGTCTTCGGGGCGCTGTGGGTCACCCAGGCGGCGCTGCCGATTCTGCGCGAGCAGGGCAGCGGCCACATCATCCAGGTGTCGAGCATCGGCGGGATCAGCGCCTTCCCGAATCTGGGCGCCTATCACGCGTCGAAGTGGGCGCTCGAGGGGTTCTCGCAGTCGCTGGCGCAGGAGGTCGACGGTTTCGGCATCCACGTCACATTGATCGAGCCGGGCGGGTTCAGCACCGATTGGGCCGGCCCGTCGTCGGTGCACAGCACGGAAAACCCCGCCTACGACGAGGTGCGGGCCGCGCGCACTCGGACCCGTTCGGCCCAGCAGCCCGGCGAGCCGACGGCTACGCGGGCGGCGATCCTGGCCGTGGTCGACGCCGACAAGCCGCCCTTGCGGCTGTTCCTGGGGACCGCACCGCTGCAGATCGCGACCGCCGACTACGAGTCGCGACTGTCGACCTGGCGCGAATGGGAGTCGGTCACGCTGGCCGCCCAGGGCGACTGACCGGGCACGTACCGGGAGGACGGGCTGCCGGCGCTTCGGTCCCGGCACCCGCCCGTCCACCGTGGTTCCGCCGCGGCGAAGATGGCGCGGTCAGAACGAATCGGCCGGCAGTCCGTCCGCGGCATCGGCGAGACCACGCAGGGTCCGCACCGCGGCTCGTAGGCGATGCAGCAGCGGAGTAGACGAAATAGGCGCTGCCGCATCACTGTCGGCATGGGCGGCGAGATTCGCGGCGAGGGCGTGGACACGCGCGGCGGCCGCCGCCGCCCACCCCGGGACCCGTCCCGCCGCCAGCAGTGCGCCGATGACGCCGGACAGTACGTCCCCGGCGCCCGCGGTGGCCGCCCAGGAACCACCCGCCTCGTTGACCAGCGTCGGCTCGCCGGGGGTGGCGACCAGCGTGGACCGCCCCTTCAGCAGGACCGTGACCTGCCACTTCTCGGCGAGTTCACGCACCGCCGCCACCCGGTCGGGGCCGAGTTCACGGCCGGTCAGACGCGCGAATTCGCCTGCGTGCGGTGTCAATACGGTCGGTGCGCCGCGACCGGTGACCAGCTCCGGCGTGGCGGCCAGCAGGGTCAACCCGTCGGCGTCGACCACCACGGGCAGATCGGTGGCCAGGACCTCCGACAGACGCTCGCGCGCGGCGTCGTCGGTACCCGCCCCCGGCCCGAACACCCAGGACTGCACCCGCCCGGTTCCGGAAATACTCTCGGCCGCAATGACTTCCGGGAATTGCGCGAGAACCTGTGCGGCTGCGGTTCCGGCGTAGCGGACCATGCCGGAGGTGGCGGCCACCGCGGCGCCGGTGCACAACACCGCGGCACCGGGATAGGTGTCGCTGCCGGCGTGGATGCCGGTGACACCCTGCGTGTATTTGTCGTCGCGCGGTCCGGGCACCGGCCAGTCGCGACCGATCGACACCGGCTCCAACGCGGCCAGCTGCGGCTCGGGCAGGCGTAACCCGATGGGAACCAGCTGAATTCGCCCACACCACGGCGCGGCCAGCGCGTGCACCGGTTTGTAGGAACCGAAGGTGACCGTCACCGCGGCCCGTACCGCCGGGCCGTCCACCGCACCGGTATTCGGATCGACACCGCTCGGCAGGTCGACGGCGACGATCGGTGCCTCGATCGCCGCTACCAACTCGGCGGCCCGGGGTCGCAGCGCACCCCGGCCGGAGATTCCGATGATGCCGTCGACCACCAGGTCCGGCGTGCCGAGCAGTTCCGCGGCCGATCCCGCCCCGGCCTCACGAATCCGCCCGCCCGCCCGGCGCAGCGCGGCGAGTCCTTCCGCATGCGCTCGCTCGGGCGACAACAGCACGGCCGTCACCGCCGCCCCGCGCCGGCGCAGCGCCGCGCCCGCCCAGAGCGCATCGCCGCCGTTGTCCCCCGATCCGACGAGCAGTGTCACGGACCGCCCGGCGACGCCGCCGGTCCGTTCCCGCAGTTCGGCCGCAACCACATTCGCCAATCCGTACGCGGCACGGCGCATCGGCACCCCCGCGGCGACCCGCTCGAACAGTTCGGCTTCGGCAGCTCGCACCTCGTCGACGGTGAAATATCCCCGCAGGGCCGGTGCCATCATTCGCCTCCTCGTAGGGATCGCACAGGGATCGCGCTCGAATCGGAACCTCCAGCAGATTACGCCCGGGATCTTCGGTTCCCGCATGCCCGCGGCTCCGCCGCCGGTGCGACGCGGCCGGATCGCACGCGGGTGCCGCGAACCGGATGCCACCATTCGGACTAGGCTCGTGATCATGGCCCACAGCACCGTACGCAGCCGCGCAGCGCGTCTCCTCCCGATCGCCGGAGCGCTGGTGGCTGCCGTGCTGATCGCCGGATGTGGTTCGAACACAACGACATCCACTCCCACGACCACGACCGCGGCCACGCCGCCGGGTACCGCGGCTGCCTCGCCGACCGTGGCCCAACCGGCCTCGGTCACCGTGCGCGTCGAGGATATGAAGTTCTCCCCCGACGCCGTCACGGTCCAGGCGGGCGACACCGTCACCTGGAAGTTCTCCGACAAGGTGCCGCATGCCGTGCAGGGCATCGGCGATGCGGCGATGGGCATCAACAGCCCGATTTTCACCGGCGGCGAGTGGAGCCATACCTTCGCCGTGCCCGGCGTCTACCGCTACCTGTGCCCGCTGCATCCCGAAATGCGCGGCACCGTCACGGTGCGGTAGTCGCGACGCCGTCTCCTACCCGCATCTCGCGGCGGTTCAACGCCTCCACGGCCGTCACCAGTGGGGCCAGTTCGGGATCGGCCGCGGCCTCGCGAAGCGCCTGCGACAGGGCGGCGTCGTTGGTGGGCCGCGCCTGTTCGAGGAGGGCAAGACCAGCGGGGGTGACGTCGGTATAGATGCCCCGGCGGTCGTCCGGGCACAGATAACGCTGCAGGAGACCGCGGTCCTCGAGCCGGGTCACCAGCCGCGTGGTCGCGCTCTGACTCAGCGCCACCGAGTCGGCGACCTGGTTCATCCGCAGATGGCCACCGGGCCCGTCGTGTTGGCGGCTGAGCACAGTGAGAAGTGAGTATTCGCGCACGCTGAGCTCGTGGCCGGCCTGCAGGGCGCGTTCGATCCGTGCCTCGATCCGGTCGTGCAGCACCGAGAGCGCATACCAGCCATCCGCCAATCCGGTCAGCGCGGCTTCCGCGGTCATCGGCCCTCCTCATGTCGTCGCCGTCCCCAGGATAACGCGCTCCCGCAATAGCAAGCGTTTGCAATTAACACGCGTATGCAATTATTGTCGACGCCTGTAACGCTCGTCTACAACACCGTGTGGAGGCCTGCACCCATGCCACTCGCACTTCTCGCCCTCACCCTCGGCGCATTCGCCATCGGGACGACCGAATTCATCGTGGTCGGATTGCTGCCCGGGGTCGCGGACAGTTACGCGGTATCGATCCCGACCGCCGGTTGGCTGGTCACCGGCTACGCCCTCGGCGTGCTCGTCGGTGCGCCGGTGATGACCGGACTCGGCACGCGTGTATCCCGCAAGCGCATGCTGCTGATCAGCCTGTTGCTGTTGATCGCCGGCAACGCATTGTCCGCTGCCGCACCGACTTTCGGCCTGATGCTGACCGGCCGCATCATCGCCTCACTGGCGCACGGCGCCTTCTTCGGCATCGGGGCGGTGGTCGCCGGATCGCTCGTCGCCCCGGACCGACGCGCCGGTGCGATCGCCATGATGTTCACCGGGCTCACCGTCGCGACCGTGGTCGGCGTTCCGCTGAGCACTCTGCTGGGGCAGCATTTCGGTTGGCGGCTCGCCTTCGCGCTGGTCGCCGCCGTCGGCGCGCTCGCCTTCGCCGGAGTGCTGGCGCTGGTGCCCGATCGGCCGGCACCGCGCGACGCCCGGTTCACCCGGGAGCTGGCGGTCCTGCGCAATCCGCAGGTACTGCTCGCGATGGCGATGACCGTGCTCGGCTTCGGCGGTGTCTTCGCCGCCATCACCTACCTCGCGCCGATGATGACCGAGGTCACCGGATTCGCCGAAACCTCGGTCACCTGGATCATGGTGTTGTTCGGCCTCGGATTCCTGATCGGCAATCTGGTCGGCGGCCGTTACGCCGATCGCCATCTGCTGCCGATGCTCTACATCACGCTGGCGGCGCTGGCCGTCGTCCTGGCCCTGTTCACGCTCACCGCGCACAACAAGGTCGCGGCGGCGATCACCGTCGTCCTGATCGGAGCGCTGGGCTTCGCCACCGTGCCGCCGCTGCAGAAGCGGGTCCTCGATCAGGCCGCCGCGGCGCCGACGCTGGCCTCCGCGCTGAATATCGGGGCCTTCAATCTGGGCAACGCGCTCGCCGCATGGCTCGGCGGATCGGTCATCGCCGCGGGTTTCGGTTACACGAGCTCCAGCTGGGTCGGCGTGGTCCTGGCCACGAGCGCACTCGGCTCGGCCGTCTGGTCGGGCGCACTGGAACGTCGCACGACACGCTCCAGCACGGCACCCGAAGAGCTTGTGGCAGTGGGAGATTGACCGGCGCGCCCGCCGCTATTCGACGGTGACCGACTTCGCGAGGTTGCGTGGTTTGTCGATGTCGTAGCCGCGGGTCTGCGCCACCTCGGCGGCGAAGATCTGCAGCGGCACAGTCGACAGCAGCGGCTGGAAGAGGGTCGGGGCGGCCGGGATCTCGATCAGATGATCGGCGAACGGGCGGACCGTATCGTCGCCCTCCTCCGCGATCACGATGGTGCGGGCACCGCGGGCCTGGATCTCCCGGATGTTGCTGAGCAGCTTCGAATGCAGCACCGCGCGTCCCTTCGGGGAAGGCATCACCACGATCACCGGCAGACCCTCCTCGATCAGCGCGATCGGGCCGTGCTTGAGCTCACCGGCGGCGAAACCCTCGGCGTGCATATAGGCGAGCTCTTTGAGTTTGAGCGCACCCTCCAGCGCGACCGGATAGCCGACGTGGCGGCCGAGGAACAGCACCGTCGACTGATGCGCGAACCGGCGGGCGATCTCGCGCACCTGCGGCGCGGTCTCGAGCACCCGCTCCACCAGCTTCGGCATGGCCTCCAGTTCACCGAATTCGCGAGCCACCTCGTCCGGATACTTGGTGCCGCGCGCCTGCGCGAGGGCAAGGCCCACAAGGTAATTCGCGGTGATCTGGGCGAGGAAGGCCTTGGTCGAGGCGACCCCGATCTCCGGGCCGGTGCGGGTGTAGACCACGGCATCGGATTCACGCGGAATCTGCGCGCCGTTGGTGTTGCAGATGGCGAGCACACGCGCCTTCTGCTCCTTGGCGTGACGCACCGCCTCCAGCGTGTCGGCCGTCTCACCGGACTGCGAGATCGCGACGACCAGCGTGGACCGGTCGAGGACCGGGTCGCGGTAGCGGAATTCACTGGCCAGCTCCACCTCGACCGGAACCCGGGTCCAATGTTCGATCGCGTACTTGGCCAGCAGTCCGGCGTGATACGAACTGCCGCAGGCCACCACGAACACCTTGTCGAATTCGCGAAGTTCCTGATCGGCGAGGCGCTGCTCGTCCAGCACGATGCGGCCGTTGTCGAAATGGCCCATCAGCGTCTCGGCCACCCCGGCGGGCTGCTCCTCGATCTCCTTGAGCATGAAGTAGTCGTGGCCGCCCTTCTCGGCGGCGGCCAGATCCCAGTCGATGGTGAACGGCCGGGTCCGCGCGCCCTCGGTGGCGCCGGCGAAGTCGGTGACCACATAGCTGTCCGCGGTGATCACCACGGCCTGGTCCTGACCGAGCTCGACCGCTTCGCGCGTGTGCTCGATGAACGCCGTCACATCCGAGGCGATGAACATCTCCCCCTTGCCCACACCGACCACCAGCGGCGTCGAGCGACGCGCGGCCACGATCGTGCCCGGATGATCGGCATGCGTGAACACCAGCGTGAACGCGCCCTCGAGCCGGCGCAGCACGGCCAGCGCACTGCCGACGAAATCACCGGCCGTGGGTCCGGCCGCGTAGGCCTGGGCAACCAGGTGCACGGCGACCTCGGTGTCGGTATCGCTGCGCAGTTCGACCCCGGCCTCCTCGAGTTCGCGCCGCAACGGGGCGAAGTTCTCGATGATGCCGTTGTGCACGACCGCGACCCGGCCCGCGAGGTCGCGATGGGGATGCGCATTGCGGTCGGTGGGCGCGCCGTGCGTGGCCCACCGCGTATGTCCCATACCGGTCGTACCGGCGAACGCGGCGGGACCGGCCTCGGCCAGCTCGGCCTCCAGATTGGCCAGCCGACCGGCCTTGCGCTCCACCGCGATAGTGCCCGCGCCGTCCAGGATCGCCACGCCCGCGGAGTCGTAGCCCCGGTACTCCATGCGGCGCAGTGCGTCCACGACGACGCCGAGCGCGTCCCGGTACCCGACGTAGCCAACGATTCCGCACATGGTGTCCCAGCCTACTTGGGCCGCGTGGACACGCGAATCGGCCTGCTATCGAAGCAGGTGGGGGCGTGTCCGGGCCGCTCCGCTCGTGACAGTGCCGCATTCCGGGCGACTCTCGGTAGAGTTCACCCCCGTGTCGGTGTCTGTGAAATCGCTTCTGAGCATTCTGACCAGCCCTGGTCCGCACCGGGTGATGCGCGGCAACCTCGGCATCGCCGGGCAGCCCGGCGTGGTATACACCCCCGAAGAGGGCCACAACCTGCCCGCGGTCGTCTTCGGACACGGCTGGCTCGCCGGCGCCGGCAACTATCGCCGACTGCTCGAACACCTCGCGTCCTGGGGTTTCGTCGCCGCCGCACCCGACACCGAACGCGGCCCGCTGCCCTCGCACCTGAATCTGGCCACCGACCTGCTGACCACGCTCGACATCTGCGCGGGCGTGCGGCTGGGCACCGGCGCGATCAGCGTGCACCCGGACAAGCTCGCCCTGGCAGGGCACGGGATGGGCGCGGGCGCCGCCGTCATCGCCGCCTCGCAGCGCAAGGTCGGCGCCGTGGCGGCCCTCTATCCGGCACCCACCGCCCCGAGCGCGGAAGCGCTGGCCGCCCGGATCGACACCCCGGCCCTCATCGTCGCCGGCGGTGTCGACATCTCCACCGGCAACTGCACCGCGCAGGCCCTCGCCACCGCCTGGGGCGGGCCGATGTCGCTGCGCACCGTCGACAAGGCCACCCACAACGGCATCGTCGAGGGCCGCCGCGCTCTCGCCGCGCTCGGCGCCGCCAAGTACGAACCCAAGACCGAACGCATCACCCGAGCCCTCCTGGTCGGCTACTTCAGCTACCAACTCCTGGGCGACAAGAAATATCAGCCCTTCGCCGACCCGGAAGCCGACATCCCCCACACCTCGGCCGTCGACCCCGAAGCCACCGAAGAGCCGGAGCCCGAACACGTTTCGCCCTTGCAGCTCGTGCAGGTAGCCCGCGCCCTGCGCAAGTAGAAGGCCGTCGCCCGGGAGCGCACGAGAACGGTGGGAACCGATCGTCGCCGGGCCGCGTCGGATATGTTGACGGCTGGTTTTCGACGGAGGGGTGGACAGATGGCGGACGCCGAGCAGGAGGCCGCGCGGGCGCGGAACGAGGCGTTGCGACTGGAGGTCGATTCCCTTCTGGCGAGCTTCGAACAGCAGAAGCGCGAACTCGCCGACGTACAGGAGCGGTTGGCCGCCACGACCGCCGAGGCCTGGTCCGCGGACAATCTGGTCCGGGTCGTCGCCAATGTCGCGGGCGTGGTGGTGGAGGTCCATCTGGAGCCCGAGGCGTTCAAGCGGTCGACCCCGGAGAAACTCGGCAGGTCGATGGCCGAGGCCGCACAGGCCGCAGCTCGCCGGGCCGGCGAGTTGTCGCAGCAGGCGCTGGCACCCATCCAGGAGGTCGCCGGTGACGTGCCCGACCTCTCCGACATCCTCCCGGGTGCACCCAGCATCAAGGATCTGATGAACACGCTGCTGCCCGATCCGGCGGGAAGCGCACCGGCGCAACAGGGCTCGTCGGAGCCGGGGGCGTTCGACGACGAGGACGAGGACGACTACTACCGCAACCGCGGCTACCTGCGGGGGGAGCGATGAGCGCGTTCAAGGTCGATCCGGCCGCTCTGCGGGCGACCGAGCCCCGGTACAACGACGTTTCGGACCGGGTGATCACCGCGGTGCAGAACCTGAAGCGGATCGTCGAGGCCGAGGGCCAGTGCTGGGGTGACGACGAAATCGGCGAGAAGTTCGCGAAGGGGTACGTCGATCCCGCCGGTAAGGCCGTCACGACCGGCAGTAATCTCGGCGCGATCCTCACCAGCATGGCGGGCAATATGCGCTCCGCGGCCGAAACGCTGCAGGCGCAGGACCAAGCCAACGCCGGCGCGATCGCCCAGACCCAATTCTGATTCCGCGCCGCACATGGGTATCGAAATCCCCACCGAACTGCAGT
Organism: Nocardia sp. 852002-20019_SCH5090214; assembly: GCF_001665865.1. Lineage (NCBI taxonomy): Bacteria > Bacillati > Actinomycetota > Actinomycetes > Mycobacteriales > Nocardiaceae > Nocardia > Nocardia sp. 852002-20019_SCH5090214. Next base: position 50,245 of record NZ_LZMK01000194.1, read on the forward strand.
GGGTCGCGAAATATGTTGTGGGTGCCGGTGATTGGCCCCAGGGTGACGAAACCGCGATGCGGCGGCTCGCCCACGGCTGGGACCAGCTCGCCGACGCCCTGACCGAAATTCAGACCGACGCGGGTTCGGTCACCACCTCCGCTTTGGCCGCCGTCGACGGGAAGACCCACGAGGCGATCAAGGAGTTCTGGGATCAGGTCGCGGGCGACAAAGGCCTGTGGCCGGGGCTGATCGAGGAAGTCAAGGGCCTGAGCAAGGACCTCGACGACACCGCCACCGATATCGAACATACGAAATACGTCATCATCGCGACCCTGGTGATCTTCGCGATTCAGATGATCCAGGCGATCGCCACGGCATGTACGGGTATCGGCGCCCCCGCCGCCGCGGCGGAGGAGGCTGCGGCGCAGGTCGCCGCGCGCCTGACCATCCGCCAGATCATCAAGTGGCTGATCCAGAAGATCTCCACCCGGGCGCTGGCCAAGGCCGCGATCATCGGTGTGGCGCAGGGCGCCGGTGTCGACGCGGGCGCCAGTCTGCTGCAGATGGCGCAGGGTAAGCGCGGTGGTTTCACCGGCGAGGAAGTGAAAGGGCTGTTCGCCGATAGCGTTTCAGGCGCTGTCGGTGGTGCGGTGGGCGCGAAACTGGGCTCCGACGGGCTGGCCAAGGGCCTCGTCGACAAGGCCGGGTCGACTGCCGGAAAGTTCGCCGCGCGCACGGCCGCCGATGCTGTCGGTGGCGCGGCCGGATCGGTCGCCGGAACCGCCGCGAGCGTCCCGTTCGGCGGGAAATTCGAGGTCGACCCGACCACGCTCGCGACATCGTCGGTCGCCGGCGCGGCTCAGGGTGCGCTCGGCCAGGTGCACGAAGGGCGGACCACGCCCGCGAGCCACGAATCCGGAACGACGGACGCCGGGGAGGCTGGCAGTTCTGATTCCGCTGCGGGACAGAATCATTCGAGTGGTACGCACGACAACTCGACCGGCACGCCTTCGAATGACGGAACGAACCCGGCGCGGCCGGGACCGTCGTCCCCAGCGCACGACAATGCACCCGCACCATCCCCGGCTCACGATGGCCCGCCGGCCGGTCCCACACATGTCGGCGACACCAGCGCACAGCCGTCGCCCCACACCTCGGAGCCCGCGCCCGCCGGCACCGAGACCGGCACGACCGGACACAACACCGATTCGGCGCCCGCACCGGACCGAACCGCCCAGCCGGATCACGGGAACGGACCTCCGCAACATACGGAAAACACTGCGCCGCAACACGACACGCCGACGACGGATGGGGCGCCGGCGCCGCACACCGCCGGCACGGAGAACGGGCCGTCCGGCCATCCCGCACCGGTGGAGCATTCCGTTCCCGAGCAGTCACCGCGCCCCGGGTCGAGCCTGAACTGGGACACCGACTCGCCGGCACCCGCCGGGACCACACATCCGGGCGCTTCCGAGACCTCGTCGCCCTCCCACGACACACCGCCGGGCACCCCACCGGCGCCGGACCATGCCACACCTCAGCATCCGGATGCGAGTTCGCCCCCACATGATGCGCCGACGACGACTCGGCCGGGATCCGACCAGCCGGGCTCACCGCATTCGGATCCGGCGACGCCGCCTTCCGCTGCGCACCCCGATTCCCCTGCGGCAGCACCGGATCCGTCGCGACACCCGGATGCCGGAACGCCGGTGGGCCGACACGAGTCACCATCACCGCAACCCGATCCGGCACAACCCACGGCAACGCCACACGGCAGTTCGGTCGACCCGGCCGCAGTGCCGCACCCCGGCGGCGATCGGACGCCGACTCCGGCCGAGGACACCCCGGCAACCACACACGCCGCGACCGCCGACACCCCCGCTGCCACAACGCCGTCGGCGGCCCCCTCCATGGGGTCGCTGGGATCTCTCGGTTCCGCCGGTGGTGAAGGCACGCATCGCCCTAACACTCCGGCTCACACCCCGACTCACGCGGATACACCGCACTCCGACCCCCGATCGGCAGGCCCGCACATCGGGCCCGAGACCGCGTCTCGCCCGGACAATTCCCGTGCCCCGCGCGACAACGCGCGACCCGACACTACCCCGGCGAGCAGGACCGAGTCCCCGCGTCCGGCGCCATCCGCGCCGCGCACGACGGCCCGCCCGGAGCCGGCTCGTCACGCACCCGGCTCGACCGCCGCCGACCACGCTCCGGCCCGCCTCCGACCGGAGCCGGCCCGCACTCCGGAGCCGAGCCGCACACCGGTTTCGCATGACCGAAACGGGCACGCGCAGAACAGGAATACCGCCGAACCGGCTGTCGAACGACCGTCCGACGCTGCGAATGATTCGGACCCTCGAACTCCGAACGGAACTCGGAACGGGTCACCTGAGTCGGCCGATGCGCCGGGTCGTGGTTCCGCACACCCGGGTGCCGCGGAAACCCCGGCCCACCGAACCGGCGAGCAACACCCGACCGACGATGCGATCGCCGCACCCCACGACCGTTCCGATACGGAACCGGCCGAGCCGGCGCGGACCGACACCGACCGCAGCGCGGAGGCGAAACCGCCCGCGGCGACGCCGCAGCCGCCCCCGCACCGCCCGGGTTTCGACCCCGCGGCGCACGCATACGTCGCCCGCCACAACGACGGCCGGATGATCCACATGGATCCCTTCTACTCCGGCCGATACAACCCCCACATCGACCGCTACCAGCCCACGAGATCAGAATCGCGTTCCGCGCCTCGCCCATATTCGTGTACAGGACGGCGGAGAGTTCGACACACTCAAA